>JAISXD010000055.1 GCA_031270665.1 Tannerellaceae bacterium
CAATTGCCGGTAGCCTGGGGTTATCAACTCTTTAGATACTCCGGAGCCGATTCCTTGTCTCCGAACGCAGGTTTTTAGTTCATACTTCATACAGGAAGATTTTTTGTCGAATTTTTAAAGCCGCCGGATATTTTATCCGGCGGCTTTTTCAATGAATCAATGAATCAAAGATCAATTACCATATCCCGGATTCTGTTGGATTTTCCCTTGTCCTGCGTTTATCGCGCTTTCGGAAATCGGGAACCGGTTGCGGAACTCCTGTCCCGGTCCGTCGGCGGGATGATCCCACCAGGCTTCCGTGGTATACATACCCCAACGCACCAGGTCGGTACGGCGGCGCCCTTCGCCGAGGAACTCTATCAGCCATTCGTCGGCTAAGCGGTATTTATCGAGATTGCCTGCCGTTACAGGATTCGGGTCGCTGCCGGTAAAATACCGTGAGCGGACGCCGTTAAGGATAGTGGCTGCCGTCCCCAAATCGCCTCTGTTGTAAGCGATTTCCGCCAGCATGAATTCAATCTCTGCGTAACGGATAAGCGGAACGTCGGGATTGAAGCGGATTGAATTGTCGGCTTCGTTGGGGATAGGCTGAAACTTCATCAAACGTACACCCGAATTTTCCTCTGCATACATAGCTCCTTCCTTGCGTCCTGCCGGATAATCCTTGAAGGGAGAGATTTGAGCGACAATATCTACCATCGGGATGGTGTCGCCCATTGGATACTCGCGGGTGCCGTCGGCCGTACAGGCTCCCCCGGTCAGTGGGTTGACGAGCTTGCCGGCAAGGAACATGCCTTCGTACCGGCCGCCGCCGTAGTATAAATAATTCTGCTTGCGAATATCGCTGTCTTCAAACTTATCGTACGGACTGCCCAGCTTGAACGGTCCGCCCAGGTTACCTGTTTCGTAGCGATAGTGCTTGCCGTACATATCCTGCGAGGGCGTAAGGCAGATGCCGTTCCACGAGAGTGCTTCCTTATTGTCGAGATAGACCATCGTATTGTAATGCGTTCCGTAGTGCGGTATACCTGCGGAAACCTCGCGGAAACTCTTTACGCTGGTGATGCCGAAGATAAATTCGGGACTTTTTTCATTGTCCCAGCCGAACACTTTGCGGTAGTCGGATTCGAGCGAATAGTTGCCGTAAACGCCATTCTTGATGTCGTTGCAAATCTTTTCGCAGTCGTCGTCGCGATCCTGCCGTATATACGGGCGGGCGTTGAAATAGAGGCGGGCCAGTACAGCGGCGGCAGCGCCCTGCGTAAAGTATCCGTTGAAAGGTTCCGTGTTTTTGTTTAATACGGGAATCACTTCTTTCAGGGTTTGCTCTATAAACTCAAAGGTCTCCACATCGGTCGAACGTCCTACGGTTTCAGTGGACGTTCCTTCCTGCACATTCCTGTAAAGCGGCATGCCGCCGAAGTGGTCGAGGCCGACTAAATAGTAGTAGGCGATCATTGTTTTTATCTGTGCAAACATCCATTCTTTAGCGCCCGGTTCAAACTCGATGGCGTCGAAGTCGATCTCATCAAGCCTTCTGTACGTATCCCAAAATGTCACAATGTCCTGCATCACGCGATCATAAGCATACACCCAGTAACCGTCGGTTGACGGGCCCCATTTATGATACCGGTGATTCATGTAGAATCCGTCGTCATACCAGTCGCCGTTGCGGTTAGGCATCAATATCTCGTCGGCAGATAAGGTATTGCACGCAAGAAAGGTATTCCGGGGGATCTCCCCACTCCGACTCCTCAATTGTTCAAACGGTATAGCCATGATCTGCCAAACGCCAGCCTGCGCCGTGCCTCCCGAAGAAATATATACTTCGTCGGTTATTTCCGTGAAATAAGTCGGTTCTACGCTGCACTGCCCAAACAGGAATAATGCGGCGGCAACCGGTAATATTTTCAATAATTTTATACTTTTCATAATTTATCCTACTTTAAAACGTTAACTGAACTCCTAATGCAAATGTGCGCGTTTGCGGATAACCATCTCCCCGGTCGATGCCGCCTTCCCAGCCGGTAAAGTCGATTTCGGGACTGGAACCGCTGTATTTCGTCAGGCGCAGCGCATTGTTGACCGACAAATATATTTTTGCCGCGTCGAACAGCGGAGAATATTTTTTCAGATTCAGATTATAGCCAAGCGAGATGTTCTGTATCTTCACGTAGGTACCGTCCTCAAGAAAATAATCGGTTGTCTGTGCCGGCCCCGTGATATGAGCGTTCTTGGTATAGGCTACAAGCAGCATATTCTGGCTACTCCCTGCCGAACCTGCCACCAGACCGTTTGTATGCTCGAAGGCATTGTACACATCGAAGCCGACAGCGCTGTTGATCTGCGCTTGCAGGTACCAGTTTTTGTATTCCAGATCATGGCTCCAGCCGATTACAGCCTTGGGCACATAGTTGCCTATATATTGTTTTTCGCTGTTGTCGATATCCCCGTCAAGCACTTTTAAGGTTCCGTCGGGCAGATAAGCGGTGAAATTACCATTCTCCAGTCCTGCATATTTGTATAGCAGGAAAGCTCCGACCGGTGCGCCTTCTTCCAGAAGGTGAATATCGCCGGCCCGGCCTACATAACCTCCATACACCTTGTTGGATGTGCCGTCCATAACGCCCACTTTGGTATTGTTGTGGCTGATATTCATCTTGGTGGTGTATCGCCAGTCTTTGGTATCGACAACCACGCCTCCGATTTCAAACTCCCATCCGGAATTTTCAAGCGTCCCGATATTTTCGTACCATACGCCGTGCTGTCCTTTCGAGTTGTTTGTTTCGAAGATCAACCCGTTCACATCCCGGCGGTAGAAATCAAACTTACCGAAGATGCGGCGGTTGAACAGTTCGTAGTCCAGACCGATGTTCCATTCGCGTTTCTCTTCCCATCCGAGATTGGGGTTGATGTCGCGCGAGGTTCCGTAAGAACTTACCCACGTGCCGTCGGGCAACATGGTTTTGTTTGATGAAGGTTTATAGGAAACGGCGCCGTAAGATATAGGAAATTTGTGATCGTCGTCTGTATACATCGTTCCCTCGTTGCCGGTAACGCCGTAAGAGAAGCGCAGCTTCAGATCGTTAACCGGTTCCACGTCTTTCAGGAAACTTTCTTCGGACAAACGCCATGCGGCGGACAGACCATAGAACGTACCCCAGCGTTTGTTTTCGGCAAATTTGGACGAGCCTTCGCGCCGGAGCGTGGCCGTTGCGATGTATTTGTCCCGGAACGAATAGTTAACGCGTCCGAAGAGGGCGAACAGCCGTTCAGTGATTGCTTTTTGGGAATACATTTCGGGTTTCGGATCCGAGATATTGGGATTGTTGAGGTACGAACCGCTGCCCATATTCCATACGCCTACGGCGTCGAAGTCAAAACCGTAGTTTTTCATTAAATGCTTCTCCCTGTTTTTCTCAAAATAGCTGAACCCAGCCGTAGCGTTGATACTGTGATCCCGGCCTATCTCCCGGATATAAGAGAAATACCCTTCGGAGTTTACCTGGTCGGTTTTGTCAAATTCAATCTGCGCTGTTCCCAGCCCCGAGCGGTTTACCCTTTCGCCCCGCTGCAAAGTGGAAGGTTCATAAATATTACGTTCCGACTGCCGGTTTTCATAGCCGAATGTCTGGCTGTATGAAAGTCCCTGAACGGGAAGGATGTTGAGCTTCACTTCCACATCCGGGCGAAGCCATTTTTCCAGCACCTTGTCGGTTTTATTTCTCGCGTCATCCAGCGAATTTCGTGCAGCCACCATACTCACCGTTTCCGGCCAGCTTGCGGAAGGATAGCCGTCGTAGGGCGACTGGGTGGGGTTGTTGAACCAAGGCGTTCCGGCGGTAGCCTTATTGCGGTTTGCCTGCCGGTACGTAACGTGCGTATTCACGTCGAGCCAGCCGTCGAGCAGTTTAAACGCGCCGTTGATGCGTCCGCTGAGGTCTTTACGGTTGTCGCCGAGCATGGTTCCGCGATTGTCTTCAAACATAACGGTAGAGAAAAGCCTTGCATCGCGCGAACCGCCGTTGAGGTTAATCACATGGCGTTGCGACGTAGGATTGTCGGACAAAGAAGCCTCGTACCAGTCGTAATCGCCGCCGTAGTTATTGCCGGATCCTTTGTATTGCAAATATTCTTGCGTGTTCATCACGCGGGGTTTGGCAAATGTGTTTTTGAAGATCACTTCGCCGGTGTAGGTAAGTTTCATTTTCCCTTCCTTCGCCTGTTTGGTGGTAATCAGGATTACGCCGCCGGTAGCGCGCGACCCGTAAATAGCGCCCGCCGAGGCGTCTTTCAGGATGTCGATAGACTGGATGTCTTCCTGCACCACCGAACGGATGTCGCCGCCCGGCATACCGTCAATCACGACTAAGGGTCCGCTGGCTGCGTTAACCGAAGCCATACCGCGCAATTGCAGCGTCAGATCCGAGTTCGGGCTGGGCGTTTCCTGCATAACCAGGCCGCTTACCTTTCCGTTCAGGGAGTTGGCAATCGTCGCTCCGCCAAGGCCTGCCGACAATTCCCGCGCCGAAACAGAAGTAACGGAATTGGTCAACTGTTTCCTTTCGAGCGTACCGTAACCCACAACGACCACTTCACTTATCATCTGTACGTCTTCGGCCAGCGTTACATCAATAACCGTGCGGTTGCCTACCGGAATTTCCTGCGTGGTAAAACCTACGAACGAGAAGACCAGCACGGCGTCTCTGTCCGGCACAGTGATGGAATAATTGCCGTCGATATCGGTTATCACGCCGTAGGCGCTTCCTTTGATAGCGATGCTTACGCCTGTCAGCGCTTCGTTATAAGCGTCTTTCACCGTACCTTTTACGGTAATTTGCTGTTGCTGGACGCTGGCGTTCCCATTCGTTTGTTTTTTCTCCGTCCGGGTTTTATAGAGAACGATATGCCGGTCGGTGATTTTGTACGAAACCGGTTCTTTGTCAAGTATTTTGTCTAATACAGACGTAATCTTTTCATTATCAACTTTCAGGTCAATCTTTTTACCTGAATCCAACTCGTTTTCATCATAAAAGAATGAAAATTCGGTTTGTTCTTCAATGGCTTTAAATGCTTCCTCAATGGTACTGTTTCTCAGGTTTAAACTTAATTTAGCCAGTTCCATGTAACTCTCAGCGTAAGCGGCAGGTACATAAAACAAGCCTGTTACCAATATAAGGTTAAAAAATAACTTTCTCATATATTTATATTACAGGTTTTTATTAATAAAAAAAACAATTTTCTTGCATGTGCTCAAGCGTGTTGTGTGTTGCCGGTCGGGTCTTTGTTTTTCATAAGTGATAGTATATAGTTTTATTCAAAAAAAGTTTGTTTTTATGGTAACTTATAATAAAGAACACACAGAAGGGAAATATGCCTAAAAGAAACGAGGTTTTTTTTAATTTTTTTTCCAAAAGCTACGGAAGAGATTTTTCCCATCCCTTCCGTAACGGATTCCATTTCATCTGTGATCTTTTTCATTTTACCTTGAAAAATTTTCATTTTATCCGGAATCGTTTTCGTCTCTTCCGCGATTTTTTTCTCTTTAGCTATAGATGTTATTTTTCTTGCATTCCGGCGGCATGCAGGGGCAAACAGGCGCTTGTGCATCTTATTCGGAGAACAGGCGTATTATTTCCCGGTTCGCCTCCCTGAGTTTGTTTTCGTTTATTTTGACAACTTTCCGGTCATAGGTTATTAATCCGTTTACTTCCCCTTCCACATCGGTAATCTGTGTATAAACCGCACCCGAAAACCGGTTGAACGTTTTCAGTTTGTCCAGGTATTCGCTATACCTGCCGGTGGTTTCTTCCGGGCTTTTGAGCAACGCTTCGTAGCCGAAATTTTCGTTATCCTGCCACAAATGGCCTTCCACTGCATAGCCGATACCGCCGTATTCTCCCAGCACATTGACACGATTGGCGTCGTAGAGGAACATTGCGGGTTCGGGGTAATGATGCTGGTCGAGCACATCGCCCGTATGATAGAAATTACCGCCCGAAGCGATGTTCAGTATACGCGAAGTATCGTACAGCCTTGTCTGCTCCGCTACTCTTTTCGTCTCGAACTGTCCCCAACCTTCATTAAAGGGAATCCACATAACAATGCAGGGATACGAGTATAGTTCGTCGATAATTTCTTTCCATTCCTTCATGTAGTTTTCACGCGCCGGGCCTGTAGATGTATCTTCTTTGCCGTAATCAAGGTAGTCGCACGAATAATCGGTTCTTTGCAGCCCCCAGTTATTGTCGCCGCTCGGCATATCCTGCCATACAAGCATTCCGATGCGGTCGCAATGGGTATACCAGCGGGCAGACTCCACTTTAACGTGTTTACGGAGCATATTATACCCGAGTTCTTTGGCTTTCAGGATATCGGCGGCAAGGGCTTCGTCGGCCGGAGCGGTATACAAACCATCGGGAAACCAACCCTGGTCTAACAACCCCAGGTGAAACAGGTTTTTGTTATTGAGTTGCAACCGCATAACCCCTTTACTATCGCGCACGGCCGAAATCTTACGCATGGCGCAGTAACTCTTTACCCGGTCAACTACGCGCCCCCGACTGTACAGGTTAATTTCCAAATCATAGAGAAACGGCGAATCGGGCGACCATAATTTAGCGTTTGCCACAGGGATGTCGAGCGTCTCGGTAGTTACTCCTTTTACTGTAGCTAACAGCCGGCCATTGTCGGATATTTTTACTTCCACATAGTCGCCGGGCGACGTATTTTCGGTATTTGCTTTTATCGAAAGCAGTTCCCGGTCTATATCCGGCAGTATTTTAAGCGAAGCGATATGGCGTTCATCTACAGGCTCAAGCCAAACCGTTTGCCAGATACCCGAAACAGCGGTGTAGACAATATTGGCCGGTTGGCTGACTTGTTTCCCGCGCGGCTGAAAAGAATGGTCGGTAGGGTCCCATACCTTTACAACCAATGTCTGTACGCCGGATTTCAGAAAAGGGGTGATATCGAATCGGAACGGGGTATAGCCACCCGTATGGCTGCCTATTTTTATATCGTTGATATAGACTTCCGCCTTCCAGTCTACTGCGCCAAAATGCAGGATGATATGCTTGTTTTTCCAGGATGAGGGCAGGATAAATGTACGTTTGTACCATAATTCATTATCGCTTCCGAGCGGCTTCTGTACTCCGGAAAGGCTTGATTCTATGGCAAAGGGAACGAGTATTTGCCCGTCAAAAGATTCCGGTTGCCGCTTTCCGGCCGGGGTAACCGCATAATCCCACAGCCCGTTCAGGTTCTTCCATTCGGAACGTTCCATCACAGGGCGCGGGTATTCGGGCAAAACGTTTTGCGCGTCTGTCTTTTCCGCCCATACGGTTTTAATCCTGTCGCCTGCAGGTTTCCACTGTGCGTTTACAGCGGCTGCCAGGATAAGAAATAGACAAGGTAAAAATGTTCTTTTCATCATTGTTCGATTTTCAATGTCCATATCTGTTCGCCGGAATTGTTTTTCCCATCCTCAAGCCCTTCCGGAAGGATAATTTTAACGCCTTTTTCCGTTACCGACCATTGTAACGGTTTCGGATACCCAAGTAGCCGGACTTCACTGCCTGTACGCGGGCGTACCGACTCGAGCCTGATTTCTCCGGTTGAGCAATCGCCTACAAACGCATAAATACGGTTGCCGTCCTTGCTTTGGGTAAAACGAATATCGCCTTCTTTCCAGACTTCACGCGCCCGCGTATGATAAATACCTTCCCCATTAACGGCAAGCCATTGTCCGGTTTCTTCGAGTTGCCTTATCGCTTCCGGATGAAATTGCCCGGTCCCGTCGGGGCCGATGCCAACCATAAAACTGCCTCCTTTGGAAACGGCGTCGATCAGGTTGCGGACAATCCACCCTACGCCTTTATAATTATCGCCATTCTTATCATACGAAAAAGAAGACGCCAGCGGATAAATCACCATCCAGGGCATATTGGTATTCTCCTTACTGCCCGGCACAAACCCTTCCGGCGTATAATAATCGCCATAGTTGCCTATGCCGCGGCAACGAATCATGATATCGGGCTGTAACCGGCGAATCATTTTTACGGTAGCTTTCGTTTCCTCCCATACGTCTGCGCCAAGCCACTGGTCGAGGCAGAGCATGTCTATCTTCCCGTAGTTTGTGAGCAGTTCGCGCAATTGTTCACGGTGACGCATAACCATGCGGCGCGTCTCTTCCGGCGTACGTTCGGGCGTAATTATCTTCGTAGAATCGAACTGAAAATGATCGCCATACATCAGGGGATTGGTTTTTACGCTCATCGTAGTGAGGGGATGAACGTTATAAGGCCGGAAGTCGGCGTCATACCAGTCGGGATGCGAATAGTAAAGGTCTATCTTCAGGCTGCTGTCGCGTGCGGCATTACAGAGTTCTTTCACGATATCGCGCCCAAAAGGCGTTTCCATAATGCTATAAGCCAGATCGCATTCCTCTATGGGATTATTTCTGTCGAGATAGTTTACACGGCGTACAACGCGGGTCTTTGTGTCGAACATGGAAAAGCCCTCATGATGTTTGGTAGTGAATGCGATTGCCTGCAGGCCTGAACGGCGGAACAATCCCATCCATTCTTTCGCATCGAATGCGGTGGGATTAAATTCTTTATACAACTCGTTGTATTCCTGTTTCTTTTCATCCGGCAGACCGAGGAATGCCCACGATTCGCCGTTCATCTGCCGGATAGAGTAAATACCCCAATGCAAACGGACGGAAAATTTGACGTCGCGAAAAGCCTCGTGCGCTTCCACTGAAGCATGCCGGTAATCCGGGTCCGGTTCCCATTCAACAAACGGGCGGACCACTTTCTGATGAAAATCCGTTTCGGGCAGGTAAATATTCCGGCCCCGTTCCTGCGCTATGACTTCCGTCACACCTGCCTGCAAAATACAGGCAACAGCAACAAATGCTATCCGTTTCAATAATTTTTTCATTTCGTATTATTTATTTAAAGTAGTTGACGACTTTAGCGGGCAATGACTTCATAATCGTAAGCCTGTATTTCAACCGGCCCGAGTAATCCCGAAGACTGAAGAGGCGAATCCGCTTTCCACGGATTAACCGGCGTCCACGTAAGGCGTTCGCTTTCGGGTAAACGCTGGTCGCCTATCAGGCGGTTTTGCCAGTTGTTAGCTACGGTAACTTCTATCTTGTTTTCTCCCTCTTGCAGATAATCCGTTACATTCAGGCGGTAAGGACAGGCCCATACACCGCCGGCATACTGTCCGTTTATCTTCACTTTAGCCATTACCATCACTTTGCCCAGGTCTACATATAATTCCTTTGAAGGTAAACTGCCGAGCGTAAAAGAAGTTGTATATACGGCTTCGCCGGAGAAGTATTTGATCTGCTCGTCGTCCGAATCTTTCCAGTCGTCCGGTTGGCTAAATACGACCGGCGTTTCCGGTCCTCTTTTTCCTTTCTCGAAAGCAACCTGCCACGGTGTATTTATTGTACAAACCACCTCTTTCACCTGGAAGTTCGGTTTGTCGCCGGCTGTTTTATTTCCTTTGCGGAAAACAACGAAAGCGCTTTCATAACGATCCAGTTCCAGCAAAAGGTTTGTCATATCCCCTGCACGCGTGTAAGCGGGCAGGCGGCGTATTTCGGCGGTTAGCGGGTTCCATAATTCAGGCTGCAGGCCGGCTGCTACGCGGAAACCACATTCAAAAGATGCTTTTGTATCGCTTTGGTTCGATACAAAATAAATATCCCCGTCACCGGTTGTGCGGTGGATATAAGATAGCGGAGCATTATCTGCCGTTTTGAAGTCGGGAATTATACCCAGTTCATCAAGCGCCTGCTGCAAATCCGTTCCTCTGTGGAATATTTTTCCGTTTCCTACACGGTTCTCTGCAAACAATTCTTCTCCCAACTGCTTCACTTCCCTGTCTGCCTGAGGATATCCCGACAGGCTCGGAGAATAAAGCGGCGCTTCGCCATAGATAGCCAGCCCGTCCTGTGAGAGTTGTTTGATTTTCTTCAATAATTCCGGCCGCATGGATTGCTGGTCAGGCAATATCAACAAACGGTAACGCATACCGCCGGGCAATGTTAAATAGCCGTCTTTTACGGTAGCTCTCGTCATCAGTACTTCGGCATTAATATAATCGTAAGCATATCCCTTTGGTAATTCCGGATCTTCCACGCCGGTCATTTTAGGGGCGTCTTCTCCGATGAAATAAGCAGCGTCGGCTACATAAGCCCCCTGTTGAAGGAGTAAGTTTGCCCGGCGCAGATAGTTGGTAAACAAATCCATCTGCCCGAACCAGGTGTTCTTACGATGAAAGTCATTTCCAAACCAGGCGCTCATACCCGGATTACGGTCTTCATACGGCTGATGTATATAAAGATGTAGTAAGCTAGCATTGATTCCCTCCGTGAAAAAACGGTCTACCCGTGGTTTCATATCGTACGGATAACGGCCGAAGTTCGGGCCTCCGCTCGTACAGGATTCCGACCATACGCGCGTCTTTCCATAGATATGGGCGCTCGATGAGGCCGCACGGTTTTCAATATCCCCCAATTCGCCTACACTCCAGAACTCGCCGCCAATCTCATCCGATTGTCCTCCGTATTGCAGAAACTCACCCGGGAATCCCCAGTGTCCGTAATTTTCAAGCCAGGTAGTAAGTCCGTGTTTGTGGCATATTTCCGTTAGTCCTCCTACATAATCATAAGCAATACGATCGGCCACAAAGCGGCGTAAATCCCATAGAAAACGGGAAGAAATATCCTCATTACCTACTATTTTGCCTGTCATGGCAGGAAGATAAGGTATGGGATCGTATCCGTATGTTTCCCTGAAGCGCTCAAGCATGCCGTCCGTCCAGTTTTGTCCGCCGGTTTCATAGCTGTCCTGAACCGCTACTTTCAGCGATTTACGGTCTGCTTCGGGTATGCGGCGGAGTATTTCACCCATAAATGCGTCAAAATGGGCCGCCACATGTTCTTTGCTCATTTTGTCTACCTCAAGCCCGGTTGCATCAGGCGTTGCCGGCGCATTGGTAACCCCGGTCGTTTTCATTTCCAGCAACGAGATATTCCATGTTCCTTCCGGCACATCCCATTTCAGTGTGCCGTCTTTTGAAAGGGAGGTCGTTATATCGGTTACCTTCTCTTGCGGGATGGTATATTCGGAAACCGAATTATACCAATCCTGTTTTTCCCACATATAAACATGCCAGTAGGGAAGCGGGCGCTGAAACATTTTGGCCAGCGATTGTTCGGGATAGCGTTCAAGAACCGGCTCAGACGAGAGTACCACTTCGGCATTGGCCTCTCCATATGTACCCACGGGCACCTCCAGCAGCAGTCTGAATTCGGACGTCCTGGTGTCCGGTAGTGAAATCGCTACCGGGGCATACCGGTCGAACCCTACGATATTCTGGTAATTGGTGCGGTCTATCTCGAATGTACGTATTGTTTTATAGGCGTTTCCTTCTTTTACCTGCAATTCGGCGCTGGTATAAAAATAGTCTTTGGTAGACAACTTCAAACTCCTGATCACCTGACTTTCATCAACAGGCATACGAAGGGTTACAGGCGCATGTCCCACCTGCCGGACCGTAAAAGATTTACTATACGGATCCGTCTTTACGGGATAGGCTATCACGCGCACCAACTGAGTGCTGTCTGAATACTCCGGGAAGCGTACAGAAACGGCTTGCGGCCCTTTCACCTGCTTATCCGTAAAAGCAAGGTAGCGCATACTTTGCCCGGGCTTAACCCATGGTCCGCCGGACTGGCTCCAGCCCGGACTGTTGAACATCCCTATTTCAATGTCTAATTCTGTTGCCGTTTTCAAGGCGGCATGTATAGCATCCCACCATTCGGGCGTGAATATTTTTACTTCTCCGTAAGGAAAGTTTTCAAGCCCTATATTCCCGATGTAGGCTCTGGTTATACCCGCCTTTTTCATGGCATGAAGGTCGTTAATCACCCCTTCTTTCGAGATATTATCCGATAACCAGTACCAATAGCATCCTATCCGGACGGAGTCCGGGACTTCTCTGAATCCTTTTTCGGCAGACGCGAGAAACGATGATTGCTTATGACAGGACAAACACAAGCAGGAAATAACACAGGCGATAATAAATGTAAACAATAAGTTGATTGTGTGATTCATGTGTATATAAATTTACGGGATAATTCCCTGATGTAACAAACCGAAATAAACCAATCCGAAAAGGCCGGAATTCCATCCTTGCAGGATAAAACCCAGGTTTTCTCCTGTCAGGCTGTTTATATGTTCGTTGGGCGACCAATCACCCGAAGCTACCAGGTCGGCATAGGCTACCTTCTTAATCAAATCAACCGCTTCCTTTTCTTTTCCGGCATGAATACGGGCCCAGCAATCCATGAAGCTTAACCATGGCCAAACCGCCCCATTATGGTATGTTGCGGGAGGGTATCCGAATTCAGCCGGATAATAAGGATAAGTTTCGCATATCCCGTAAGCCGTCAGGCTTATCCCGTTCAAAGAAGACAGGATGCTCAACGCTCTTTCGCGCGGGACTACATCAAACAAGATGCCGATCGTCTGGTCTTGCAGGAGTTTATCGTTCACTTCCCCGTTTTTCCACAATTGGCAATAATACTTTCCGTTCCAAAGCCCGCCTTCTTCAACCGGCTTATTGATAAAGCGAAAGCCCTTTTCATAGGCGGCTTCGTATTTCCGGCGGCTTTCTTCATCCCCGCATTCCTTACTCATAAACACCATTTGTTTGAGCGCCGCCAAATAGATAAGGCCGGAGAAAGGCGAATACATCCGTCCTTCTATTCCCCCCACATCTTTCCAGTCTCCCCAGAAAGAAATCTGTACGGGCAATCCGTTTCCGTTGAAATCGCGTGAAATAAGCCAATCCATTGCTTTCTTCAGGGAAGGCCAGTAAGTAAGCAATTCCTTTTCGTCGTGGTATAACTGATAAAAACGGGTAATCCGTAAGATAAAAAAGGCATTGATATCAAGATCGTCTTCCCGTTCAATCAGTGGAAGGATCGTTGTCGGTATTTTGCCGGACGGTTGCTGGGCGGCGATGCTTTCTTCAATCATCTTTTTTTCCAGTTCCTTGAACAAGACTAAATGTAGCCAGGACGTCCAGTAACTGTCCCGTTGGTTTAACTCACAATACCCCATGGTTACTATCTCGTTGTTCTTCGTGCATTTTGTCAGGGATATCCCCGGAATCATATACCAGCGCAGATAGGTATCGAGTTCTTTATCCCCTGTTGCGGGAATGGCATCGCTAAACAATTGAGTATTCGTTTTCAGTATCTTCCATGCGGCGTAACTATAGTCCGTCATTTCCGCTATATCCCGAAACCGGTTTGCCGTAATCCATTCTTTATCATAAAAGGTAAGGAGGACACGGATTGTCTTTGACTGGTTGGGCGTTAGCGCTACGTCTATTGACAACTCCCCGTTGCTCCACGTTGTTCCGGCGTCGCTTGTCAGTTGAAAGTCCGGGTTCATGATTCCCGAATAACCAGCCGTATTACAGGGTTGTACGCCACTAACCAGCGAAGCGTCCGGCTTGATTTTCAGCGTGAATGCTTCCTGCTCCGTCGTATTCATACAGCTTATTTCGAGGAACAATGCCGGTAAAGAGGAAGCGTCTGAATCATTAATCCCTAACGGGCAAAAGGTTTCGGTACGAATCTGCGCCGATATAAGCGGCGATTGCCGGTACGAACTTTTAACAAAAGGAAAGACGCGTTCGATTTGTTTGTCTCCAAATCCGGAGAACGAATGCCGTTCATTCCCTTTTTCAATATAAAATGTTACGGCGCCTTTCTTTTCCAGCCATTCACCCAACTGTCCGGGATTCCGGAATATCTGTCCGAAAAAATCGCCGTTTTCCGAAGCGTTTACCGTCAAAGCAAAATTAGCGATAGGGTAACCGTCTGTTACTTTTGTGCAATAACCTGCAAGCCCTATGGATAAGAACGCTGCAAAGAAGAAATAGAGTCTCATAAATCTGTCAATAAATCGTTATATGATTGTTTTCTGTTTTATACCTGAATGGAATATTAATCTGCATGATACTTAAAATCTCCGGAAGCGTTTCACCGCTCAGGAACTTTCCGGTGAACAGTTTCTTATGGAGTTCTTCGTTTTTCACTTCGATTGAACAGTTGAATTTTTTCTCTAACGCCTTGCAGATGTCAGAGAATGTTTTTTTTCTGAAAAGCAGCTTGCCCGTCATCCAGCCGATTGCATATTCCGGCTCGTAATAATCTATTTTTATTTCGGCTGTCTCTTTGTCGTACACAGCCGATTGTCCGGGTTGCAAATGGCAGATCGGTTCGGCTTCCCTGTTGTCCAACTGTACCGAGCCGCTTATCAGGCTTGTTATTATTTCACCGTTTTCCGGATAAGCCGATATATTAAAAACCGTTCCAAGTACTGTTACCTCTACCCTGTCTGTCGATACGATAAATGCTTTTCCGGCGTTCGGGCGGACGTCAAAGAAAGCCTCTCCCTCAAGGCGTACTTTCCGCAGATTTTTGTTATAATTCGTTTCATAAGTAAGCGTACTGCCCGTATTAAGCGTAACGGCCGAACTATCGGGCAGTATAACATGGGAAACCGCATTCGGAGAAGAAAAAATAACCGGGGATATTTCTTCCGTATGTTTGCTCATACGATAAATATAAATATTTGAAATACTTAATAATACAGCTATGGAAGCCGCTATGGAAAACAGGATAATATACGGATTCCGGTTATTGCCGCTGCCGGAATTGTCCTTGTTATTAAACATTTTATGGTATGTTTTTTCCTGCACTTCGTTCTTTATACGGGAAGCCTCGTCGTAATCACAATCCAACCTGATACTCTTCATGATACCAAGAAGCTGCCGGTCTTCATCCTTCAAGTCCGGCAATGAATGATTGCTATCTTCCTTGTTATCAGCAAATAAACTTGCTATCATATCCCAATCATTACTTTGTTGCATATTCATACTCTTCTTTTTCAGTTTTTTACCTAACCGGCAATTCCGGTATTCCGGTATTCATTTACTACTATACCAATCTTCTTTAACGCGATGCACATTTGCGCTTGTACCGTACGTTCGGATATTGACAGAATTTCTGCTACCTCTTTATACGTCATCTCTTCCTCGCGTATCATAAAGAATATAAGCCTGCATCTTTGGGGTAAAGCATTTATCGTCAGTTCTATTATATTCTTCAGTTCTTCATTCAGAAAATCCTGCTCCGGCGTAGCGCTTTCAGGCAACCCCTGTATATCATCCATATCCGGCTGTTCAAGCCGTATCTTCTGGTAACGGTTCACCGTCTTCAGGTAGTTCAGCGACTGGTTGCGGGCGCAAATAAAGAGATAGTTCTCATAGTTCCGTACATCAGGCAACTTTTTCCTGTTCTGCCAGATATAAAGATATACATCGGAAATAACGTCTTTACATAACTCGCTGTCTTCAATAAAGTAATTTATATACCTGTATAACATAGGATACGTATAATCGAAAAACAACTGAAATGCTTTCGGATTATTATTCGCAATCTGTTCAAACAGCGATTGTATGTTTACAGTTTTTCCCAAATGATGCCAGGCATTAAATTCCCTTATATATTAACAAAGAAATGAAATTTGGCAGATATGCCTATATGATTACCGGAAAAGACGCGTTTTTTATATTTTTTTGAGATTTGCCCTGCACTTGGACAATTTTATTTTACATTTGTTTCCGTATTAGAAAATATGGAAGCGTTTATGCTACATTTTGGATTCAGAAAACTGGCACTTTTCATTCCATCCCAAAATGCAAGCAAGGAAGCTCACGCTATATGGCGTGGGACGAATTGTTTATTTGGGTGGAAAGGTATGCCAGTACCTCTGAATCAGATAAACAACATAGTCCTGCGCTTCTTTTGTTTAACTAAAACTCCTTTGGGGCAGGGAGGCGTTTAAATCATGGAAATAACAGGTATCGTTATCGCAATGCTTCTTGTGATATGTATCATTTGCAACATCTATAGGAAACCTATGGATAAAAAAGTATATCATTATGCCGCTACCATTTCGGGAGGGATGACAGACGGGCCATTTAAGAAAGCCCGTCAGGAAATGGTGATACGGAAGAAGCGTATCGTATGTAAAGGGTTTCTGAATGAAAGATACGCAATTATCCGGATAAACAGGGAGAATAACCATACGGAGTATGTATGCAAAAACAGAAAAAACACAACCTGTCTGCTCTTATTCGATACGGAGCATCAAACAGGCGTACTGATTGATAACCACCAGGCAGGCATCCTGTTTTCATATGATGAGCCTGCACGCCACCAGGCGCTTTACGCGCTGCTTTTTTGAATTTGAATGCCATACCTGTGAAATTTTAAAGTTACTAATCGTTGACGGTGCAAATATACAACCGTCCAAAAACCGTTTGTCGCTTAATGACGGTAAATGACGGTAAATGACGGCGAATGACGGCGAATGACGGTAAATACGGTTAATCCCCCGAACTGTTAAAAAAACCATTATAGCGCCTTCGGGAAACCATTATGGCGGTTTGCTAAAAGCATTATAATGGTTTTTCCAAGACGCTATAATGGTTTGCCGAAGGCATTATAATGCTTTCTTTTTTGGGGGGGCGGGTAGAGGGGGCGGAGCGCCGTTCGTGCATGCTGCGCGGCATACGCCTGCCACTTCGGCGTAAACACCGCCGGGAAATCCCCGGTCTGCCTGTAACGTACTTTCTTCTCAACTCCTGAATTTTCTTTTTTTATTTCTTTTCCTTTTGTGTAGTTATTACCGTCAATAACCGGGGTTTCCTCCGTAATAACCCCTGTTTTTGCGGAAATAACCGCTCAAACAGGGTAATCCCGTGAAAGAAGGCAGAAAGTTTGCCGGTCTGCCAAAAAGATTATACTTTTGCACGGCATTAACGATGACTGCCCTTGTAGTTCAACGGATAGAACGACGGTTTCCTAAACCGTAAATATGGGTTCGATTCCCGTCGGGGGTACAAAATGACGGTTAAAAAGGCCGTCATTTTTCATTGATACACACTTTATTATGTGCATTTGTAATCGAAATATGTCATTCGATAGTGAATGGGTGATGGATAAACCTGTAAAGAAGGCGTATTTTTAGTGCCGCTAAAGAGGGAGAGGTATGGCAAAAGGTAAGTTTTATGTGGTTTGGAAGGGCTTGAATCCAGGCGTTTACGACAATTGGAGGGATTGTAAAAAACAGGTAGACGGGCAGGAAGGCGCAGCGTATAAATCGTTTGCATCCCGTCAGGAAGCCGTTGATGCATTGGAGAAGGGATATACTTTTCGTCCGAAACAAACCGGCGCATACAAGGCCTCCTCTTACAGCGTTAAAAAAAACGCTGTCGGATTGCCTGATGTGGAGAGTATAGCGGTTGATGCAGCTTGCAGCGGTAATCCGGGAGATATGGAATACCGGGGCGTATACGTCCGTACCGGACAGGAACTCTTTCATATAGGCCCGTTAAAGCAGGGAACCAATAATATAGGCGAATTTCTCGCGCTTGTGCATGGATTGGCCCTGCTGAAAAAAGCAAACAGCAACCTCCCCATCTATACCGACAGTATGAATGCGATGTTATGGGTAAAGAATAAAAAAAGTAAAACAACCTTGAAACGTACATCCGTGAACGAACCAATCTTCGATTTAATCGAACGAGCCGAAAAATGGCTTCGTGAAAACGATTATACAACTCTTGTCGTCAAATGGGAAACCTCCGGATGGGGCGAAATACCGGCAGACTTCGGAAGGAAATGAAAGCTGCTTATTTGATTCTATGAAAATATAGTCGTAAATTTGTGTTGAATTAATATTTTGATCCTTAAATTATGAATATAAAATTGTTTTTTATATTGCTTTCTGTTATCTTTTCTGCTTCCTTTTATTCTTGTTCTGAAGAGGATGACGGAGGTTATTTTAAGAAAGAAAACCAGGAAAATGAAATCAGATTTAAAGTTTACAGTAATACACCCGGCGTTCCGATAACAATTTCAGAATTCTATGCTGGAACTTTGGTTATAAAAGACTATTGGGAGGGAGGGTATGTTACGAAACAATATGGAGCGCAATTCTCCGTATCTTGTCAAGATGAAACAGTATTATTAACAGGTGAGGTTTATGTTAATGGAAAACTCCGGTTGAGGAAAGACGGAAACAAATATATCCAGCTAATAGTTAATGATATAAAAAGATAGCCTTATCATATTATAAAAACACATGAATATTTGTAAAAGCTATTTAGACTTGAAGACTTACGGAAAAATCAACTTTTCCATAATAAATTTGACTTATTTCAATTAAACACTTTTGTTTTGTCGGATGTTGTATATTTGCAAATAATAAAAGATCATATATTACATAATGCTACTTTATTGAAATGGACAATCGGAGTTATATACATAGCGTGAAAGTGCTTATACCTGTTTATAAAAGGGAATTATCTGCTTTAGAAAAACGTTCTTTACAGCAGGCGTATACTGTGTTAAAAGCTTATCCTCTCATTATAATTAAACCGGAATCACTTGATATATCGCAATTGATTGAAAATTTTCCATTGATTAACTATCAATCATTTGATGATGCTTTTTTTAGCGGAATTGAAGGGTATAATAAGTTGATGCTTTCCACTTTATTTTATGAACGCTTTTTAGACACACAATATATGTTAATTTATCAGTTGGATGCTTATGTATTTAAGGATGAGTTGACCGAATGGTGTAATTGCGGTTATGATTATATTGGCGCTCCCTGGCTGAAGAAACCGCTTTACGATCTACCTGTTGTATCTTGGATGATGAAGTGCTCATTGAAATATCATGCCTGTAAGGGGTCGCCAAGTAAGCAAATGCTGTATAATAAAGTGGGTAATGGCGGTTTCTCTTTGCGGAAAATAAAGAGTCATTATCAGGCAATCGGGAAATACGAAACAGAAATCAACTATTATTTGTCTCAAAAACGATGCCATCTGTTTAACGAAGATGTGTTTTGGGCTACTCGCCCGGAGTTTTCTTATCCGGATGTTACGGAAGCATTGCGTTTTGCTTTTGATAAATATCCCCGGCTGAGTTATAAACGAACGAACGGAGAATTGCCCTTTGGTTGTCATAGTTGGTATAAAAGAAAGATGAAACAATTTTGGAAACCTGTCATAAAATTCTGATAATATGGATAAAATATCTGTAGTGATTCATACATATAATGCTGAAAAGCATTTAACAACAGTCTTGGAATCTGTAAGAGATTTCGATGAGATACTAATCTGCGATATGCATAGCACGGATAAAACGATTGATATAGCACAACAATATGGCGCGCGCATAATATACCACGAAAATGTAGGATATGCCGATCCGGCCCGTACGTTTGCTATTCAATCGGCTAAATACGAATGGGTATTAATGATTGATGCAGATGAGATAGTACCTCCTGCTTTAAAAGAATATTTATATGAATTAATCGGAAAGCCAGCTTGCCCTGCGGGGATACGCATACCTCTTAGAAATTATTTTATGGGGCGTTTTATGCGATGCACCTATCCTAATTACGTGGTACGTTTTTTCAGAAGAGAAGGAACCGCCTGGCCTCCAACGGTTCATTCGCAGCCTGTAGTAAACGGAGACGTTTATACTATCCCTGCAAACAGGAAGGATTTGGCGTTCATACATCTGGCAAACGACAGCGTGGATACGTTTGTCCGTAAAATGAGCATATATACCGGCTTTGAAGTAAAGAGAAGAAAAGACAGCCGGTACAATTACTTTTCTTTACTGAACGAAACGGTTTTTCGATTCTTTAAATTTTTTATTTTGAAAGGCGCTATCTTGGATGGTAAACCCGGATTGGTTTATGCAGGACTGCTTTCCATCTACAAATATGTAACTATCGCTAAGGTATGGGAGGCGAAGTATACATATCAGGATGTAGACAACGATGCGAGAAAAACCGGCAGCCTCTTATAGCCGCTTTTCACGCAAACTGTCCCATAAACGCATTCTTGTAATAAAGTATCCGTTCTGTTGCGTGATTAATGTCGTATCCCATGGTTTCGGCATATGAATGAGCGATAAGGATAAAAACGTCGTCATTGAGCCAAAGCTTTCTCAAACTTTTGTAACCTTCTTCTTCCGAAACAGGTTTGTCAAAGCGCATACGGTTGATATCTACCAGATAAAAAGTAACCTTGCCGTCATGTATCTTGTATAAGATATTTCCCGACGAATAGTCTTTATGCACTATCTTCTTTTTGTGCATATCGGCGGTAAAACGTCCAAAGGCTTTCAATACGAAAGCCTCTTCCGTAAGTTTTTCAGGATGAAACCAGAAATCTCTTATCTCATGCGCGTCTCTTATTTCATCTGATATATAATAGGAGCAGGCTAATAACCTGTGTTTATATTCTTCTATAAAAGCGACAGGTGTTGGCGTATGTATCCCGTTTGCTAAAAGTTTAAAAGCGTATCTGTAGGAACGGCAGGCTTTAGACTTTCTCAGATAAGTATAAGCAAAGCGATTAATCAGATGAGGTTTCTTAAAACGTTTTACAATCAGATTCCGGTCGTTCGTCTTAAAGCGCTTCAATCGATTCCGGCCTTCGTAGATAATCTCTCCTGAGGCTTCGAATACATCAGGTATGTTTCGTATGAAATCTTCCATGTCTTCTTGGTGCGCCGGATTAATAACTGTTTTCATGCGGAGAGGATTTCTTCTATTTTGTCAATGATTTGTTGGGAGGGGAGCTGGGTAAGACAAGCCCAGTCGCCACGAAAACAGGGTTTCTCGCCAAAGATGGAACAGGGGCGGCAATCCAGCGCTACCTGTATGGCGTCTTCCGGCCTTTGATGATATCCATAGAAGCCGGCGTACGGATGCGTGGCTCCCCAGACAGACAATACCCTTGTCCCTACCAGGGAGGCAAAGTGCATATTGGCAGAGTCCATGCAAAGCAACACATCCAGGCGGCTGATAAGCGCTAATTCTTTGTCAAGCGAGTAACGCCCTACAATCATCCTGACCCTTGGAAACTGTTGCGCCCATTGCTCCATGATAAACTCTTCATCCCCTTTGGCGCCCAGCAGGAAGAGGGTGTAGTCTTCGCGTTCCGACAAAGCTTCTACGATTTGCCTCATCCGGTCGATGGGATATATCTTCCCCTTATGTTTGGCAAAAGGGGCTATTCCTATCCACTTCCCGTTTTTTTCGCCAAGCGCTTCCGTTAGCAGGGAAAGGTTAACGGGGCGTTCGTCAAAGAGCGAATGAAAACTTTCGGCAGAATGGATGTCGGCGGCTTTAAACACATCGGCATAGCGTTCTATGACCGGGCGGATGGGTTTCAGTACTTTGTTTTTCCGGGCTGTTAGTTGTCTGCGTTCTTTCCGGGCTTTGTTTACTACAAATACTTTTTTCCCTTTCAGGCGGAAAAGCGTGCGGATGATCATTGTCCGCAGTACATTATGGAGGTCGAGCACGATGTCGAAATCATACTTCGAGAAAGCCCAGGCGAAGCGAAACAGTCCGCAGAATGTCTTCTCAGGGCCGGTAATACTGATACCCGTTACCTCTACATTTCCCGGACGGTTCATAAACGCCGGGATAAGGAAAGCCTGCGTAAGCACCACGAAAGAATCTTCAGGGTTTGCTTTTGCAGCAGCGTATATCGCCGGGACAGTCATTGCCACGTCGCCTATCGCCGAAAGCCGTATGACTAAGATTTTCGCCATTATTTTTTGCCGTAGAGTACAGGGTTCAGGGTCGGGTCGTTATACATTTTCATCTGCTTGTACACTTTCATATACTTTCTGCCTTTTTTTATGTCATCCAGTAAGTGGGCTAAGGCGGTGGAGAGGTCGTTTTTCTGTTCCAGCAAGACGGCTAATTTTTGCTGGCAGGCTGCCTTATGTGCCGGTTCGGCATCCGGGCGGGCTGCTTCCTGCCGCATATGGTATATTTTCAGGGCGAGGATAGACAAGCGGTCTACCGCCCAGGCCGGGCTTTCGGTATTGATGGTAGCGCCGGGCAACATCTCAACCTCTTTGTATGTATCCAGGAAGTAGCTGTCGATTAGCTCTACCAGGTCTGTCCTGTCTTGATTGGACTTGTCAATCCGGCGTTTGATGGCTAAGGCTTCCACCGGGTTGATGCCCGGATTGCGGATAATATCTTCCAGATGCCATTGAACAGTGTCTATCCAGTTTTTCAGATAGAGGTAGTATTCGATGCTCTTTGCTTCGTATGGATTATTAACCGGTGTGTCCACCTGGTCTTCCAGGTGATAATCGTTTATAGCCTTTTCAAAGATTTGATAGCTCATTGTGCTGAAACTCATAATCGCTTCTTTTGATTAATTTGTATTAGGCTGTAAAGATAGTGAAAAAAAGGGACTTCAGAGACTATTGGGGCTTTAGGGCTTTGAAGGCAGAAGGCTTGTCTGCCTTTCTCCCTGAAGTTCCTCTGAAGTCCTTAATGTCTCTGAAGCCCCAATATACTTTATTTATTCCACACCCGGGCTGCCGGTATTCCGGGGAGGGGTTTGCGGGATTTCAGATCTTTCATTACTTCTTCTATGGCACGGGCGAGTTGTTGGTCTTCGCCGTTCCATTCTTTGATGGGGTCGTTATCTACCGCTATGTCGGGGTCTACGCCGTGGTTTTCGATGATCCAGTCGCCTGTTTGGGGGTCGTAGCTGGTGAAGAAAGGTACGCGGAGGTCTGTCCCGTCGATAAATGGGAGGGAGCCGCTGATGCCCACGATACCTCCCCATGTGCGTGTGCCGATCAGCTTACCCAGTCCGAGAGCGCGGAATCCCCAGGGGAATAAGTCACCGTCGGAAGCGGAGTATTTATTGATGAGGCATACTTTGGGGCCTGTCTGCACGGCGTCGGGGATGGTTCCGGTACGTTTGGATCCCCGCCTCATTGTGAGGCGATAAGGTTCGCGGGCGAGGCGTTCCAGAATCATTGGCGAAACGTTTCCCCCGCCATTGGCACGGTCGTCAATAATCAATCCTTCTTTATCCAGTTGCGGGTAGAAGTAGCGTGTGAATTCATTGAGACCTTCCACTCCCATGTCGGGGATGTAAATATAGCCTACTTTGCCATTCGTGGCCTCGTCTACTTTACGGATGTTTTCCTGCACCCAGTTATAGCGCTGTAAGGCATATTCGTCGGCCAGCGGGTTGACTATCACTTTGCGTGCGCCTGCCAGTTGCGCTTTGGTGTTCAGCAACAACTCGGTCGGGATATTTGCCTTGCCAATCAACAGCGAATACATATCCTTCGCCCGGTTCGTGGGTACGCCATCTATCGCTACGATATATTCGCCGGCTTTGGCGCTGATGCCCGGTTCGGTTAGCGGCGAGCGTAAATCTTTGCTCCACGAAGCACCCGGCCATATCTTTTCCAGGCGGAAGAAGCCGGTGGAAGCGTCGCGGGTGATTTCGGCGCCCAGGAGACCGGTCTGCACTTTGGCGGCTTTCTCATATTCTCCGGGGTTGATGTAGGCGTGCCCTACGTTCAGTTCGCCTATCATCTCGCCGATTACGTAGTTCAGGTCGAGGCGGTTCTTTACGTAGGGGAGCAATACTTCGTATTTCTTTTTCATGGCCATCCAGTCTGTGCCGTGCATGTTTTCCACATAGAAACCGTCGCGCATGGCCCGCCAGGCTTCGTTGAAGATTTGCTTCCACTCCTGTGGGTAGCCGGTTGTTATCTTCATGTCTGCCAGGTTCACGGCTTCTTTCAGTTCTGTCTTGGCCGAAGGTATGTCCGTTACGTATAGCAGGGGGAGAGGCGTCATGAAGAAGGCTTTTTGGCTTCCCGGTTCTACGTGCATCGAGGCTCCGTCGGCAATGTCTTCTTGTTTTTGCTTTTTGAGGTCGAACATTTTTGTGTTCGCATCGCTTGTGTAATATACTTTCTCGCCGTTGGCATAGAAGTTTCCGTATCTTCCGGGCGGAACGGGCAGTTTGATGATTCGCTCTGTGATGCCGTCTTCATCGAACTTCACGGCGGGAGCGGGTGTTTTTCCGCCGGTTGACGCCTCTCCTTTTTCCGGACTTTCTTTTTCACCATTCACTGTGGCGTCTGTCGGGAGGAAGGGCGAGGGGGTGTCTTTGCTCAGGAGGGCCAGGTAGACGCCTCCCATGTTGCTGTATGAATGGTTCCATTCAACGCTGCTATACGTGGGGTTGAAGTCGCGCATGGAGGTGAAGACGAGGTATTTGCCATCGGCGCTGAATACCGGCGAGTAGGAATCATACCATTTGTCGGTAACCGGGTATTCCTTCTTGCCGGCAATATTATACAGGTATACAATATCGAATTCGTTCCCTCCCATCCGGGCGTAGGCGAGCCAGTTGTTGTCGGGCGAAAAATGTACGCCGCGTATTTCGCCAAAGGGGTCTTGCAATACGCCTGCAACACTTCCGGAGGCTACGTCGAGCAGGTTGATACGGTTCTTCCGGTCGGTATAAACAATCTTCTTCGAATCGGGGCTCCACTCGAAATCGCGGATATAGGTATCGTTATTTTTAGTCAACTGAACCGGTTCTCCCCCGGTGGCATCCTGCATCCATAGCTCTGTTTCGCCCGTTGCGTCGGAAATGTAAGCAATCCATTTGCCGTCGGGCGACCATTGGGCATTACGCTCGTGTACGCCGGGCGTACGGGTGATATTTTTGGTTACTCCCTTGCCGGCAGGGATGTTGAATACTTCGCCGCGGGTAGTTACCGCCAGCCGTTCTCCATCGGGTGAAAGGCTGGCGGCGGCGATATACTTCGCACCGTCTTTTATGCCGGAGCGGGCGTAGATGTTGTCGGGCGAAAGGGTGATGGGAACTCTCTGCGGCTGGCGGGTGGATACGTCCATCTGATAGATGTATCCGCCGTTTTCAAACACGATGGTATTGCCGTGTATGCTGGGGAACTTTACGTCGTATTCGGTAAAGTTGGTTACCTTTCCGGTTTGCCGGGTAGTTGTATTGTATACGAAGATATTCATGGTGCGGTCGCGGTCGGAGAGGTAGAAGATATCGTCTCCCGCCCACATCGGCATGATGTCTTGCGATACGTTTTGGGTGATGTTTTCTACCGTTTTCCGGGCAGGGTCGTATATCCATACGTCGTCGGCCATTCCGCCTTTGTAGTATTTCCAGGTACGGAATTCGCGCATTACCCGGTTGTATGCCAGCTTGGCGCCATCGGGCGAGTAGCAACAGAATCCCCCTTCGGGCAAGGGGATGGGGCGGGATAATCCGCCTTCTTTATTTACGGTGTATAGCTTGCCGTCGAAGCCGGAACTGATACGGTTACGGTAAACGATGCTGTTCCCGTCGGGCGTCCAGCCCATTACGATATTGTTCGGCCCCATCCGGTCGCCCAGATCGTCGCGGGCATTGGTGGCGGTGTATGTCACCCGCAACGGTTCGCCCCCGGCTTTGGGGATGGTATACACTTCGGTGTTGCCGTCATACTGCCCGGTAAAGGCAATTGTTTTACCGTCGGGCGAGAAGTGCGGAAACATTTCATACCCTACATGGGAGGTCAGCCGTGAAGCCTCCCCGCCGTTAAGCGACGTCTTATATAAGTCTCCGGCATATGAGAAAACAATCTCGCTGCCATTCGTGGCCGGAAAGCGCAGTAGCCTCCCTTCGCCTGCCGCCGAAGCCATAGCGCCAGCCCCGGTGCATACAATTAAAACAGATAACAATCTCTTTCGCATATATCTTATGATTTGATTACAGGCAAAGGTACGTTTTTCCGGTATAAAACAAAACAACAGTCAATGTCCTGGTACTGTTCCTGTTCCTCGTTTATGGATGCGAGGTGTTTCCTTATGGCCTCTGTCCGGTCTTTTTCGCAGTATGGCCGTATTTTAGGAAAGAGATAATATCTTTCATCTTTATCTCACTGGTTTCTGTCCGGTTTTTATAACAGCATATCACGCAAAAAACAGAAAAACAATTCAGATATAAATCTTTCAAGTCAAAAACAAATAAGGGTTTTAGATATACGTAATCCCAACTTCCGCCGAAAAAAATATTGTCGCTCAAGGAACACAACATTCCTGCAAAGCCAAATATAAAGGCAACATCAAGGCATGTTTTGTGCTTGAATGTTCCCTTCGTATAAAGATAAAACAGGCATAATATACCTGAAAAGATAATGACTGTAGCCATACGCGCCCAACGCCCGACATTTATATTCATTAAGCCCAGCCAATAAAAAGTTTTGTTGTTGAGTGTTGGTTTAAAGTCCAACAAAGACGGTATGATTTCAACCGTTACATGCTGATAGTTAGTGCTGATTATCCATTTAATAGCTTGCTCTATCACCACTAATACGATAGACACTAATATAACTGTCCTGATTTTCGGATATAAACTCATTGCGTAGCTCTGTGTTTTTAGTATTCCTGTAACTTTCTGTTTTTACGATTCTGCAAATATAATTACAATAGGTCAAACTTGCTCATGACGTTCGCCTTAATTTCATCGACCATGTCGCGGGCGTTGCCATCCATACGGTTAAAGATAGAGCCTCCGCAGAACATGAACAGACCCCGCCCGTATTTCTTCTGCCGGAACCCTGAAAAGCGACTGTATCGTACCCTTTTTCTAAATAAAAATACTAACTTGCGCGAGAATTATATTAATCATATACTTTACAGCCGGATGAAAACGTTATTTTGCATATTGTTGACCGTTTTTTTAGTATGTATTCTCTTCTTTGCCTGTACGAAGGACGCGATGCTGGAAGACCTGGTTCGGGCGGAAGAACAGATGGATGTTAACCCTGATAGTGCTTTAATTCTTCTGGAAGAAATTAAGAAGAATAACGGCGATAGCCTGATATCAAAAACACTGTCTAAAAAGCAATATGCCCTGTGGTGTTTATTACTGACGCAGGCGCAAGACAAAA
>JAISXD010000008.1 GCA_031270665.1 Tannerellaceae bacterium
TGGTTTGACAATTACAGGAGATTGTGTCGAAACTATGAAGTGACATTTGATTCGGCCGAGGAAATGGTCAAAATAGCATCCATAAGATTATTGCTCAATAAAATTTAAACAGGCTCTTAATGAAAACTAATTTATATCACATACTTAACACTACTCTAACTTTCTTATTTTCAGGAAAAAGATTGAATATCAGTTTTGCAATCATATCAGACTCTAGCGTAAAGGAAGAGATAAAGCGTTGAATGTGTCTTAGCGAAGATTCAACCTTAGAAGTGGTATCAAACCCACAAGCTAGTTTCTCAAAAGTGACAGTTTGCACTTTACATAGAGCCATAATAAACTGAGCTATAAACTTGACTCTTGCTAGGTACAGTGAGTTTTCTTTGAAATGAATATGGAGAACTGAAGTCAATTCCTTACTTTTGTCTGAGGTTTTGGTTCGCATATCGTAATTAAAAACCGCAAAGTTTTATTTACAAGATGCTAAAAACCAAGACCTTATCCTAATAAAAGAATGATTAATTCGCTGGTAATAAGCGAAGTAAATGTTTTGTCATGTACTAAATATTTTTGCTTATGAAATATTTGTCATTCTGAGTGTAACGAAGAATGACAAGAGAATAGTGTAAATTACAATTTATAATTAAAGACATGAATACAGAAAACATCAAAAAACAAATCTTAGAAATGGAGATAGCTGCATTAGAAAAGTGGAATAAAGGAAATCCGGACGGCTATCTGGCTATTTATTCTCCCGACTTCACATATTTTGACCCGTTTCAGGAGAAAAGGCTCGACGGTTTTGAAAAAATACAGGAGCTGTACGAAAGCCTGAGAGGCAAAGGCTCGGTTGACCGTTACGAAATGATAGACCCCGTAGTACAATTATCAGGAAAGACGGCTATATTAACCTATAATCTGATTTCATATGCAGGCGACGATGTCTATAAGTGGAACTGTACCGAAGTTTACCATCTGAATGACAGCAACCAATGGAAAATAGTGCATAACCACTGGTCGCTGATAAAACCTCTGGGGTAATACAAAATCTCTTGATTAAAGATTCGTTGCTTCCTCTTCATCATTTACATATTCCAAAATATCACCGGGTTGACAGTCTAATGCTTTACAAATTGCATCTAAGGTGCTAAAACGAATTGCTTTTGCCTTTCCTGTCTTTAAGATAGAAAGGTTAGATAATGTCAAATCAACTCTTTCTGAAAGTTCGTTCAATGAAATTTTCCGCTTTGCCATTATCACGTCTAAGTTTACAATAATTGGCATAACTTAAATTGTTAAGTCGTTTTCAGATTTCATATCTATGGCATTTTGCAATATTTTTTCAAATATTGCCGCAGCAGTTGCAACTACGATAGAAGCAAAAGTAGTCATCATACACATAGCAAGAAAACCCGCCGGGTCGTCCTCTTCATGATGGAATATCCTGATGTATAGCCCTGCTATCACAATTAAAACACTTAGTATGATTGCACAATACTTTATGCTCTTTAAAGCCCTAACAGAGTCGGATGAAAACACTTTATTTTGCCCGATGTATCCAAGTAATCTGAACGCCTTATATAGCGCAACAAAGAAAGCGATGGATGCTGCATATCCATATAAGATGAACAGGTCAGAATAAATGCTGAACAAGTCTAGGTTTGCGGCTCTTCCCTCGTTCAAGGGAGTCCAAATCAAAATGGCAAGTGCTACCATGCCGATAAGCACGATGACAGCCTGAAGAAATACAATTGAAATCCTTTTCATAACGGTTTTTATAATATTTGATTATGCCGCAAATATAATAAATATTTATTGTCTATCAATAAATATTTATTATTTATAGAATTTAATGGTTATAAATTTTCAATCCATAGCCATTAAGTCCTTATCTCGTTTTTCATAAGACATTCTCTTCGGCTAATTCGAAGAATCAGCGGAGCTAACAGTTGTTTCTGAGTGCATTCCCAAACTTTTTTCATCATTACCAGTAAAAACAGAAAACGAAAGGCTAATTGCGATAATAAAAATGATACTTCTTTTCATAAATGTTCGTATTTACCTTCTAACAATTCAAATAATTACATTCATTTTTGAAAATTTTTCAATCTCCGTTTGTTTGTGTCAACTCTTTCCGACAGCGTTTCGTGCTTCGCATCTATTTTTTCTTCCAGGGTACGGCCATATTCCTGCGAAGCGGATAACTCCATTATTTCAGGGCGCCTTTGCTTTTTCCACTGTTTAACGGTCGTTACTTTAATACCGTTATTGCAGGTAAGCGGGTCCGGCAGGGTATAGATAGGTACTTTGTCCTCATTATAGTTTGTGGCTCTCATGAGGCTAATATATATTATAACATACGTTTCTATACCAGACCGGTTATTTTTTCCACTCTTTACCCAAAGGATGCACCCTTTTGCTAAAAAGGCAGGATTGATTTTTTTATCACTATTTCACTGCTGTCCAAAGAAATTTTCTCGAATATGATTTAAACCAGTTAAAATCAATCTTTTACACGAATAAAATTTTTCCGGGATTTGATTTTATATTTTTGTAAATTGTATTGTAAGAGATAGAAATCATGAATCAGGGAAAGACTGTATTCGCTCAGATAATGTCGCTCATACCAAGATATGAGTTCGACAAGTGCGTAAAGAGATACAATGGCAATCGACATGCCATCGGGTTCAAATGCAGAGACCAGTTTATGGTGATGAGTTTTGCTCAGTTCACCGATTTACCTCGCCCATATCAGTATCACTTTATCGTTGATGAAATCCTTAGTTTATAAAGTTGCAACTGCCAATCATTGAGAATAATAAAAGAAACATTGCTGCAAATTGGGAAAGTCGTATATTTGTAAAAAGTAAAAAAATATGCAAACACAATTACCCTTATTTCCGGCAAACACAAAACTGATAAATATAACGTTAGGCTATATGGAACATGGAGGCTTTCGTTATTATTTGCACAATGGCAATCCTATTTATTGCCATGCTCTTGGAGACAAGAACAGCTATCGCTTCATACTGGCTAATCTTGTAACAAATCAACTGTGTAGTATCGCAGAACTGGCAGCAGCTTTGGGCGAGCATCGTAAAAATATAGAACGTTATGCCAAGGCTTTCCGTGAAAAAGGAGTGTCCCACTTTTTCTCACGTAAAGAAAGACATGGGCTGTGTTATAAATTCACGAAAAGCCTGTGTTCGGAGATACAGTCCTGTCTTGATGCAGGTAAAAGTATCTACCGTATAGCAAAGGATTATAATGTAAGCGAATCCGCCATCCGTTATCACATCAAAAAAAGGCGGTTAGAAAAGAGCAAAGTTTCCCCGTAGCAGTAAACGTTTATTTATTTGAATAACGGCAAGTCGCAGGATGCATGGTATAAAGAATGGACTTTTCTCCACTGAATACCAGAATTGGGCTGGAACAGTTGTTTCCCACAAGCGGATTATTCGGATATTTCTTCCAATGGATCAAATCTTCCGACATGGCCACATCGGAATTCCATGTATTCGGGACACTCCCGCCGTAAGGTTGGGGGGTGGCATGATAGTAGAGGTAGTATTTGCCTTTATATTTCACCACCTGATTGGCGGCGATAGCGCCTTTATCATAAATTTCCGGACCCGGAGATAAAACAGGCTCATCCTGAACATGCGTCCAATGCAACTTATCTTCGGATGTAGCTATCCATATTGCCGCATCGTCCTGTTCATAGAAAAGATACCATTTACCGCCTTCTATCCAGAGAGCAGGCGTTCCGAAAGGAGCAGGGATGATCTCTCCCTGAGTAGTTGTAATCGTCAGATCGCCCTGTTCTTGCCAGTTAATTCCGTCGGTTGAAGTAAGCAAGTGTGCAATATCATCCGCCCCTTCCGCATACATATAGTATAATCTTTCGTGTTTCAATACAAAAACATCTTCTGTCCACTTTTCACTAAAGATGGGCTTATCCGAATAACGCGCCCAGTTTACCCCATCAGTCGATGTCGCATAACCCAGAAACTTTTCTTCGGCAATTTCCGGATTATAACCCGTGTACCACATTTTATAGAGCCCATCCTCATATAGAATAAAACCGCGCTCCCGTATCTTCTTGTCCCAAGTGTCGGTTCCGGTTCCGGCAAAAACCGGATTATCCGGATAAACAGTAAATTCAACCATTTGGGCAGGAAAATCATCCTGCCCAAATGCCTGTTTCCCATGGTTGGTACACGAGGCAAACGTAAACAAAGCAGATAAAATTGCTCCCGCAGTCAAATATGAGATCTTCATTATGCGGTGATAATATAAAAGTATGCCGTTATAAATATTGGGCTATCAGGCAGAAAAGTGTATCATTTATAGAATGAATATAACAATCACGCTTCATTGTCCCAATTTCCAAAATACAAAAATAAAGAAAAACGGAAGGAAATCATACGGGTTGCAAAATTAGTTATGTAAAATATTGGACATCTGCGGGAACGAAGAGCAACAACGTATGGCTGATCTATGCCTGGCACAGAGAAACAGGAGGAATCGTGGCATTTGTATGGGGAAAACGGGAGTTGGAAACAGCCAAAAAAATGAAGCAAAAATGGTCGGATTCGGGGGGGGGTATGCAACGGGAATATAGCTACCGGTGACTTGGCTGGCTTTACGGCAACATTCAAAGAAGAAAACCATCATGTAGGGAAAGAATATACGTTTGATATAGAGTGAAATAACGATTGCGACATCGTATCTGCAGAGCATTCCGTAAAACTTGCTGTTTTTTAAAAAAATGCGGTTCCACCAGGAAGAGAACTATTGTTGTCTCCTAACTGATAGTAACCCTTTTATCTTATATCAAATTGGAAAATCCACACAATTTAACACACGATTATTTTTCATTGTTCTATCGCTATTAACATAATATCAAGTACAAAGTTACTCAAATTTATAAATTTAGAAGCCATTTCCATGTGAAAATTGCATCTATTTTTATCCTGCCGATAGACAAAACGAACTTATGTTTTTGTTACCACCGTAACTATTACGACGGCAACAAAATAATATATATGAAAATCAGATAATTAAAATATTCTTATCTATCAAAAAAATCATGTGTAGGTATTATCTTGATTTCCATACCGTCTTTTTCAAATGCATCACTTTGATTAAGAGTAACGATACTTCCTTCTTTTAAGCCAAGATTCTGCATTGCTCCAAGTAGTCCGTTGTATTCCCTCTCGAAGTTTTCATCATTTATTGTCAAACAGACCTGTATAGCTTCTTTTACAGTGTTCTTTTCCATTGCGATAAAATCACACTCTCCTTTGTCCTTGTAATAGAATATATGCTTATATTTTCGGCGTAGATGTAAGAATATAAGATTCTCCAAACGCCTGCCCATGTTATCGCTTGTTGATACGGAATTTTCTGTATAAAGTCCCATATCCATTACATATACTTTCCTCGGATTACGAGCCTGAACCTTTAATGAATGACTGAACATTGGGATGAATTCGAGCAAATAAGCATCTTTCAGGAATGAAAAATACTCTAAGAAAGTTGCAGGAGATTTTATATCAAATATCCCAACCAATTTATTAGCTGAAACAAGGTTTCCTATATTAGTTATAAGAAATGTTGTCAGTTGGCGCAACGACGTCACATCACGAACAGAATATCTGACTGCTATATCTCTCATTAGTATGTCATCCACAAGGGTATTCAGTACAACGGATATTCCTGTTTTAACATATTCAGGTATTCCTCCCATTTTGAGATAGTCTATAACAGCTTTTTCTCCATTTTTTAATTCTTTGAATCTGATAAACTCTGAATAAGAGAATGGAAATAATTCCATTGATAAATGTCTGCCCGTAAGATGAGTTCCCAACTCAACACTAAGCGTCGAAGCATTAGAGCCTGTTATAAATACTTTATAACCTTCTCGCAATAGCTGATTGATATATTTTTCCCAACCTTCAACGGTTTGTATCTCATCAAAGAAAAGAACTTTTATTTCTCTTTTTTCTATTTCTCTATGAAGACGCGTTAGGTCGCCAGTTTCAAAACCAGATAGGCGTATATCATCAAAATTAAGATAGATAGCATCTTGATAATCTCTGCGAAGTAACTGTAAGAGCAAAGTACTCTTACCACAACGACGTGTTCCTGTTATGATAGTCGCAAATGAATCTGCAACAGGTATATTAGTAAGTGCATCACGAATAAATCCCGAATCTTGTTTCAGAAAAGTTTTTCTTTGCGAGTCTATTACTAAAGCTATCTCTTCTTGCCTTATCATATTTTCAGACCTCAAATTTATTTTCTTTCAACGCAAAGATAAAAATTCTTCCAGTATAATAAAAGAATTATATTATCCTATTATCGAAGATCCAAATACTACAATTATATTCAAAAGGAAATAGAATGCGAATTAAAAAAAAGATTCGGTTCTACGGCTACTTCCATCTCTGCTCTAATATGTTCAGCTAACCGGCAGAAACGCACTATGACAGGCACGGTGGCAACATTACGCAAAGTTTCTGGCGGACTTTCAACACAAAACATTTGGATAGTTGTATGCAAATTGTATGCAACTAAAAAACAAAAGAGAGCTACAACTCTTTGTAACTCTCTCTGTTTCTTGGTGGTCCCACTTGGGCTTGAACCAAGGACTCCCTGATTATGAGTCAGGTGCTCTAACCAACTGAGCTATGGGACCGATTCAGTTGTTTTTCTGAAACCGGGTGCAATATTACGACTAATTATCGGTTCTTGCAAGTGTTTTTTCTAAAAAACTTATTTCTCTTTGGCTTCTTCGGCGGCAAACTCCATCAGGTATGCTTTGATAAAACCATCTATTTTTCCGTCCATTACACCGTTTACATCGGAGGTTTGATAGTTGGTGCGATGGTCTTTTACGCGGCGGTCGTCAAATACATAACTTCGTATCTGGGAACCCCATTCTATTTTTTTCTTGCCGGCCTCTACCTTTTGTTGTTCGACCATTCGTTTCTGCAAAGCAATATCATATAGCATGGAGCGTAGGAGGCGCATGGCATTTTCACGGTTTCCTAATTGGGAACGGCTTTCTGTATTCTCAATCAGTATTTCACGCGTTTCACCGGTATCCGGGTCTTTATAGTTGTAACGCAGGCGGACGCCGGTTTCTACTTTGTTTACATTTTGCCCTCCGGCACCTCCCGAACGGAAGGTATCCCACGTATAGTCTGACGGGTTTATTTCTATTTCAATCGAATCGTCTACTAATGGCGTAACAAACACGGATGCAAAAGAGGTCATTCGCTTACCCTGCGCATTATAGGGAGATACACGTACTAAGCGATGCACCCCGTTCTCTCCTTTCAGATAGCCATAGGAATAATCTCCTTCAATTTGCATTGTTACAGACTTTATTCCGGCTTCATCACCTTCCTGTAAGTTGTTTATGGTGATTTTGTAGTTATTGGCTTCTGCCCAGCGCATATACATACGCATTAGCATAGATGCCCAATCCTGACTTTCCGTTCCGCCGGCGCCTGAATTAATTTTCAGGATACAACCCATCTGGTCGGCTTCCTGGCGAAGCATGTTACGAAACTCCAGGTTTTCTATGGCGGAGAATGCTTTTTGCCAGGCTGCATCAACTTCTTCTTCCGAAGTGATGCCTTCTTTTACGTATTCGTAGGCTAATTCGAGTTCTTCCGTAGCGGCATGGACTTCGTTGTATAATTCGATCCACTTTTTTAATTCACGTACAATCTTCATTTGGGCTTCCGCTCTTTTAGCGTCTTCCCAGAAGGCGGGGTCTTGTATACGTAATTCTTCTTCTTCTAATTGAATAACCTTACTATCAATGTCAAAGATACCTCCTCAGCGCTGTCTCGCGCTCCAACACGTCATGTAGTTGGTCTGATGTTATCATAAGCTTTCTTTTTTTTGTTTGCAAAAGTAAGTTATTCCTTATACATTTCTTCTATTTGGGATGCATATTTTTCCAAAATAACCGGGCGGCGAAGTTTCAGGGTGTCTGTCAGTTCGCGCCCTGCCATTGTAAATGGTTCGGATAGTAAAGCAATGCGTTTGATTTTCTCGTAAGAAGCCAAATCTTTCTGGTGTTCTTCCACGTGCGATTCTATCAGGCGGATAATGTCATGGTTTTTAACCAATTCTTCCCGGTTACAGAAAACGATATCCTTTTGTTTCGCATATCTTTCCAACATATCGAAATCGGGAACGATCAAAGCGCCTACAAATTTGCGTTTATCACCGATCACGGCAATCTGAGCAATATATTTATCGTTATTCATCAGCAATTCTATCACTTGCGGGGCAATATACTTGCCGTTGGACGTTTTATACAGATCCTTGATCCGTTCGATAAAGAAAAGGGCATTTCCTTCTAAACGCCCGGCGTCGCCCGTACGGAAAAAACCGTCTTCGGTAAATACTTTTGCGTTTTCTTCCGGTCGTTTGTAATAACCGGGAGTAACGGTTTTTCCTTTTACCAGTATTTCATTGTTTGATTCATCTATTTTCACCTGTACATCCGGCATTACCATACCTATCGAACCCATGACAAACCTTTCCGTCGGGCAAAAAGACACCGTAGCGCTTGTTTCGCTTAATCCATATCCGTAAGCAATGGGTATATTTACCGACTGCAGGAATATATTCACCGCATCCGACAGCGGGGCGCCGGCTACGGGAAACAATTTCCCTTTTTCAATGCCAAGCACCTTTTTCAAGACCCTGAAGATTGTCTTATTATACAATCCGAATTTGAGTTTAAGGAAAAACGGCGGTTTGATACCTTTATTCTTATACTCAAGATTATACGCATGCCCCGTTTTTACGGCATTCAGCGCTATTTTCTTCAGTATGCCGGGGAAACCATCTATTTTTTCGTGTACGCCGGTATATACTTTTTCCCAGAAACGAGGCACATTGCACATCATCGTGGGGCGGACTTCCTTTAAGGCTTCCTGTATTGTTTTAGGGTCGCGGTTAATCGCTACTTTTACCCCGTTGTACAGGCACAGATAGGTCCAGGCTTTTTCAAATATATGCGTAAGAGGCAAAAAGCATATGGATGTCTCTTTATCCGTTATAATAGGAAGGCGGATTTTATGGATACGCATCGCTTCCAGAAAGTTCGAATGATACAGCATCACTCCCTTTGAATTACCTGTGGTTCCCGATGTATATATAATAGTAGCCAAATCTTTCGGGTTTGCTTCTTTCATACGGACTTTAACGGTTGTTTCTGCATGGGCATTATCTCCCAGGCGCAGGAAATCCTCAAAATAAACAGACGTTTTATCGTCCGGGTTTAGTTTCACTTTGGGGTCGAAAACAATCAGCCTTTTTAAAATGGAGGACGATTTTTGCACAATGAAAGCATTGTTATATTGTAATTGCTCGCCAACAAACAAGACGCTTATCGTAGCATCGTTTACAATATACTCTACCTGTGCAGGCGAACTGGTGGCATACATCGGCACTAAAACCGCCCGGTTGGCATATCCGGCAAAGTCGGTTATTAAGTATTGCGGTAAATTTTGCGAATAGATACCGATATTCTCCTGTTCTGTTATGCCGAACTCCGCCATGGCTTTAGCGGTAAGCATGATAGTGTCCGAAAATTTCCTCCACGAAATTTTCAGCCATTTCCCTGTTTCGTCATCTCTGTATTTTAGCGCGGTACGTGTTTCGTACTTAGCAGCCTGATGGTGGATTAATTCGGCATAATGGTAGTAAGTCATAGTACTGATACTTTTGTATTGATATGCAAAAGTAATTTATTCAGTTGTATCAACGGCAATAAACGACTTGTTTTCTACACAAAATCTTAACATTTGCGCAACGATTCAGGAAAATACAAAAGCACATCTGCCTTTTTTCAAGGCTTCCAATCCACAATAATGACAATGACAATGAAATAAATACACGAATGGTTTTCATAAGTTTTTAAGTTTAGTTCTGCTTTAACACATTAACAGGGAAAGAAACGAAGAATATAAGACCGGGAGGAAAAATAAGCGCAGGAGGAAGGGAAATCACCGTTTTACAATATGTACCCATTAAGGCTTATTGGCTGACAGATGTTAAGGAATTTGCGTTTCCGGCTAACGGGCGTTTTGTACGGACAGGAGGAATCAGTGGGCGATTTCGATTGTTTTCGTGATCAAATAAGTCTCTGTTGGCTGTTTTGCGAGAGGGCTTTGGCAAAACATGGCGAAGGCTTGAGGAAAGGATTACGATGCTTTTGCAAAAGCATTGTGGCGTCTTTGCAAAAACGCTATAATGCTTTGGCGAAGACATCCTGATAAAAAACCAGGAGGCTCCGGAAGCGTCCGGAAAAGGGGCTTTAAAGGGCTTGGAATGGCGCTGGAACAACTGTTTTTACCTGCTGTTTTCAGTGAGCAAACAGATAGCCAATCACTTTTTGGGGCTATATTTTGTATCTGTGCAGGATTAATTTGCGTGCATATAGTTTATCCTATCATTCTTTTTAGGTCATTTTATCAAAAGGTAAGCGCCAAATGCGGCGTGTTTTCAGGAGTTATCCCGGAGGGGGAGTGCAAATGAGCGAAGCTGGGAGGGGGTAAAATAGCAAAATGACAAAATAGCAAAATGACAAAATAGCAGAATGACAGATATATCAGTATATGGGCGTGTTTTCATTTTTTGCCGTATCTTTGGCGTTATAATAAAGGAAAGGAGTAAACGATGATGTCAGATATAGAATCTATCAGGAAGGATTTCCCGATACTCAGCCATACCGTATATAATAACCCGTTGATTTATTTCGATAATGCGGCTACGACACAGAAGCCGAGGCAGGTTGTAGAAAAAATAGAGGAGGGTTATTATAATGTAAATGCCAATATTCACCGGGGCGTCCATTTTCTTAGCCAGGCGGCAACGGAAGCCCACGAAAACGCCCGGAAAAAGGTACAACAGTTTCTTCACGCCCGTTCGCCCCATGAGATTATTTTTACCCGGGGGACAACCGAGGCCATTAATCTGGTGGCTTCCAGCTTTTCCGATGCATGTATGCAACCCGGCGATGAAGTTATTATCTCCGCAATGGAACATCATTCCAATATTGTCCCCTGGCAAATACAGGCTGCAAGGAAAGGGATTGCCATCAAGGTAATACCTGTTAACGAAAAAGGCGAGCTTTGCATGGATTGCTATAAGGAACTTTTTTCCGAACGCACCAGATTGGTATCGGTAACACACGTCTCGAATGTGCTGGGGACGGTGAATCCGGTGCAGGAGATTATTGAGATGGCCCACAGGCATGATGTGCCGGTTTTGATAGACGGGGCGCAGGCTGTTCCGCATCTGAAAGTAGACGTGCAGGCATTGGACGCCGATTTTTATGTTTTCTCCGGGCATAAAGTATATGGCCCGACAGGTATCGGCGTTTTGTATGGCAAAGAAGAATGGCTGGACAGGCTCCCCCCCTATCAGGGAGGAGGCGAAATGATTGCTACCGTTACGTTCGAAAAAACGGTCTTTAATGAGCTTCCCTTCAAATTTGAAGCGGGTACGCCCGATTATATCGGCAGTACGGCGCTGGCGGAGGCGTTGCGGTATGTAGAAACGATAGGGATAGAGAATATTGCCGCTTACGAGAATGACCTTATGCAGTATGCCACAGAAAAGTTGACTGCCGTGGAAGGCTCCCGTATTTTTGGGCAGGCCAAACCTAAAAGCAGCGTACTTTCTTTTTTAATCGGACACATTCACCACTACGATATGGGTATGTTGCTCGACCGCTTTGGGATAGCCGTACGTACAGGTCATCACTGCGCTCAGCCGTTAATGAAGGCATTGGGCATTGAGGGCACGGTGCGCGCTTCTTTTTCATTCTACAATACGAAAGAAGAAATTGATACGTTTATTAAGAAAGTGGAACGGGTTCGAACCCTGTTGTAATAACTAACGAGATGCTGTATTATATTAAGAAATACCCCTTTTCTTTGACTGTTATCCTGACGGTTACTTATCTGTCGTTCTTCACGCCCCCGTCTATAGACATACCTTTGTTTGACGGAGTTGATAAAGTGGTGCATTTTTGCATGTATGCCGGCTTGTCGGGTATGTTGTGGATTGAATTTCTACGCAATCACAGGAAAGGCGGACTGAATGTGAAACGGGCTATAACGGGAGCTGTTGTTTGCCCGGTACTTTTTGGAGGATTGATTGAATTGGGGCAGACCGGCCTGACGCAGTATCGCGGAGGAGACCCGCTGGATTTCCTGGCTGATACGATGGGCGTTCTTATCGCTTCGCTCATTGCCTGGTATATTTTGCGCCCTTTTATATTAAAGAGGAATTAAGATCCATGCTTTTGCCTTACCTCGAACCGGGTCGTACCGAGGCCGGTTGTGACGAAGCCGGAAGGGGCTGCCTGGCCGGAGCCGTTTTTGCTGCCGCCGTAATCTTTCCTCCCGGTTTTGCCCATGATGAATTGAACGACAGCAAACAACTGAGCGAGAAAAAACGCTATGCCTTACGCCCCGTTATCGAACAGGGCGCGACAGCCTGGGCTATCGGAATGGTAACGCCCGAAGAAATTGATAAGATCAATATATTAAACGCTTCCTTCCTGGCCATGCACCGGGCCATCGAACAATTAACCGCTCAGCCGGAGCATTTACTGATTGACGGGAACCGCTTCACGCCCTATCCCGGTATTCCGCATACTACGATTGTAAAGGGAGACGGCAGGTTTCTTAGCATTGCGGCCGCATCCATATTGGCAAAGACATACCGGGACGATTATATGAACGCGCTCGCCCTGCGTTATCCGGCCTATCGCTGGGACAGCAACAAGGGCTATCCCACCCAGGCTCACCGGCTTGCCATACGTGAATTTGGCGTCACGCCTTATCACCGGAAAACGTTCACCCTGCTCTCCGCCGGCGGCCAGCTTTCCTTCGATTTTCGCTATAAATAAGCGTTGCGCATGCCCCTCTGTGGGAGATGCGCAACGCTGTGATACATGTAGGGCAGATAACGCCGTCATGTAGGGCAGATAACGCCGTCATGTGGGGCAGATGATGCCATTATGTGGGGCAGATAACGACGTCATCTCGCCCACATAACGGCGGGGAGTGCCCCGTCTTGCCAGTTGCAGGATTAGAAATTACCGCCTTCTACATCCCACCAGAGGCGGGTGCCTTCATGGTCGGGGCCTTTCAGCAGTGTACGGGCTTTTTCTACTTCCGCAGCATTCGCGTTACGGTCGTTACGCGGGAAGCGTAGACGTTTCGGAAATTCGCCTTTGGGGATATTGCCTTCGCTGTAGTTTGCTACGGCCGGGAACAGTTTGGGGTATCCCGTACGGCGAAATTCGCTCCATGCTTCCTGCCCTTCGGGGAACATGGCGAGCCATTTCTGGTTGATAATCTTATGAAGCTTCTCTTCCGCCGAAGCGCCGTCTTCCCATTTAACCGTTGCTTTGTCTATTCCTTTGATGTTGTTATCCGGGTTGAACGGATCTTCATAATCAGTCGAAACGCCTGTGGCGTTATTGATGTACGTTGTATATTCTTCGTCTGAGATACCAAAGTCGTTGAAGGAAACCTTGATGCCCTGCTCATACAAATCCCTTGCCTGGGCGCCCATGCTCCATCCCCGTAAGGCACCTTCGGCGCGGAGGAAATACACTTCGGCTACCTTCATAATCGGCAAAGCGTTTGTTATCATGGCCTGGCCGCCGTTCTGGTCGGTAAATTTGTTTGTAGGCATATGGATGGTAGAATACATGATATAATTATTCTTGTCGGGGATAAGTATACCCTGCCGGATACCGATGTATTCGCCCAGCTTGTTTACGGGGTTGCCGTTTTTGTCTACGATGTCTTTCTTTGCACCGCCTTCTTCAAACCAGCCTACCGGGGTGATATATTTGGGTAAACGGGGGTCTTCATAACCTTTCAGCATACATACCATCGAAGCGCTCACACGGATGTCGCCATAGGAATAGTTGATTTCATTCAATGGGTTCTGCAAACCGGGGTCTGTCACTTCGATGTTTTTATCCGCAGACGTTAGTACGCCGTATTTATGGTTTACGGCGGCTTCGGCGGTCGCTTTGGCCAAAGCCGGCTCTACTTTGGCGATACGTATCGCCAGGCGGAGGCGTAATGAGTTGGCCAGGCGGATCCACAAGACGTTATCCCCTTTGTTCATGATATCAAAGCCGGCCATACGTTTTGTTTCGGCGGCAGGGTTTGAATCTACAAATGTTGTCAGGGCGTTCACGGCTTCTTCCAGTTCCTGGAGAAAGGTTTTATAAAGCGTTTCCTGGTCGTCATAAGGAACGCTTTCTCCTCCCTTCATCGCCTGGCTGTAAGGGATTGGCCCGTAGATATCGGATACGCGGTGCATCGCCGTTACCCGTACAATCTTGGCCACGGATACATAATCCGGCTCTTCGGTAGACTTGAGGATGTCGTCGATAGGCTTCATTACATAGAGCATGCCTGCCTTGAACGCCGTTTCGTTCCAACCATCATTCATTGAATAGGTTGAATTGTTATAATTACCTCCGAAGGGAGTGGGGATAGCTAAATAGCCCGACCACAGGTCGGCATTCAGGTTTTGCTGCAATTGATATTCGTAGTTCCTGTTTTGAAAATTCAGGTAAATGGAACTCATCGGTTGGTAATAACGAGCCGACAGTTTCACGTTCTCAGGCTCCAGTCCGTTCGGATTGGTGTTGATCGATTCAAAGTTATCGGTACAGGCCATTGCGCCCATAAGCATTGCCAATGCACATGCAGAGAATGCTTTTTTCAGTTGATTTGTTTTATTTTTCATGACGAGATACTTTTTAGAATGTTACCTTTAAGTTAATACCGTAACTACGGGTGGCCGGCAAACCGAAAGTATCGAAGCCCTGCCAGGCATTGTGGGTAGAGACAGACATTTCCGGGTCATGGGGAGAATCCTTGTAGAGGAAGAACAGGTTACGTGCGATTAACGAAACGCTCAGGTTCTTTGAAGGGGCAATCAGGTTGCGGAATGTATAGCCTAAGGAAAGCTCTCTTAAACGGAAGTTGGTAGACGAGTACACATATTCGCTTCCTGCCTTGTCTTTGCCGGCTGTTGATTCATAGAAAGTCTGCGCGTCAATCTTCTTTCCGTTCCCTATATCCACGCCTCCGTTATCGCGTGCATCGCCCGTTGCTTGTGAAACGCCGTAAGCGTCCAGGTAGCTTTGGGTCATACCGATTGTATTTCCGCCAATCTTTCCATCGAACAGCAAATAAAAGGAGAAGTCGTTGTAGGTTATCGTATTTCCCCAGCCCAGTTGCCATTTTGAATTTACGTTGCCTAAGTGCACGTTGTTGCTTTCGCTCAGTTTGGGGTTTCCGTCTTCATTTAATACAATCACGCCGTTGTCGTCTCTTTCAAGGGCGCGGCCGTATACATCGCCAAATGAACCTCCTTCTTTTAACATGAAGCGATAACCGGCTCCCGAGCCTAATTCTACGCCGTCAGCCAAACGGTCGTCTAATTTCTTCACTTTATTGTCGTTGTAAGAGATATTGAAATCCGTTTTCCAGCTCCATTCGTTGTTGATGTCGAAACGGTAGTTGGCCGAGGCTTCAAAACCTGTATTCTGGATATCTCCCGCATTGATATAATAGCTTTCATACCCGCTGGCCAAAGGAGAAGAGATTACGAAATACTGGTTTTTGTTATTGGTCTTATAATAGGTAAAGTCTGCGTTGAAACGATTGTCAAACATCGTCAAATCAAAACCAAACTCCATTGAGTGCATCTTTTCCGGTTTCATTTCCGTAAATGGTGCTTTGGTATTGGGTTCCAGAGAGCCGAGATTAATACCGTCCATCGGGTGGGTGATATAAGCCGGAACATCGTTACCCACGATACTGTACGAACCGCGGACTTTTAACAGGTTAACCAAATCCCCCATGGGAACCATCTCGTTCAGCAAAGCGGTAAGACCTGCCGAAGGATAGAAATAAGAGATATTATTGGTAAAAGCCAGTGCCGACGACCAGTCGTTACGCCCCGTTATGTCTACGTAAATCATATTGTTGAAACCAAACTGTGCGGTTCCGAACACGGAGTTCAGGCGTTTCCTCGGGCTTTCGATACGTGCACTCCCGTTCCCTTTGATATTTTCGGGAACGAAGAAATTGGGCTGGTCTAAGCCTAATTTGTCGCTGTCGATGTTTGTGCGTTGCGTTTTCGTATCCATAAAGCTGCTTCCCACCGAAGCGTTGACTTCCCATATTTCTTCAAACGTTTTACTGAAGTTCAGCATCACATCGCCATAGAATTGTTTCGGGTCGAATGTTTCAACTTTGTAACGTCCATTACCGCCCGGCGCCCACATTTCTGTGGTGGTGGCATACCATTTACGTTCGAATTTATCCTTTGCATTATCAATGCTCAAACGGCCCTGGATATTCAGGTAGTCCGTAATTTTCAGGTTAGCTGTAGCAGACGCCATGATGCGGTCGCGCTTTTCTGTTGACCTATTACGGTACAATACCCAGTAAGGATTCGACGTAAAGTCGTTCAATGAAGTATACCAGTTTTGAGCATTTAAGTTACGCCCGCCGTCAAACACTTCAAAATTGTTCTTATAATTATTGAAGTCGCCGTTTGCCGGGAATGTATATATACCCGTCAACGGGTTCATATAGGTACCTCCATGAGGGCGGTTGCTTGCCTTTTGCGTAATATAAGAAAGAGAAGCGTCAACCGTCAGCCTGTCTCCAAACAACTTGAATGATTGGCGTGCCGTCATGTTATGGCGTTGAAAATCATTCGTCGGCATAATACCCAGTGAGCTTGTATTGGCATACGATAAGAAGCTTTGCGCTCTTTCCGTTCCCCCGTTGATTGTAACGGCGTTAATATACGTAGACCCCGTACGGAAGAAGTCTTTCATACGGTTTTTACCGGGAGCGTCTCCGGAGATTTTATCGCCCCAACTCTTTTCACTCAACTGGTTTCCTGTCTTGATAGCGCCGTACGTACTTTGCAATTCCGGTGCGCTTAAAAGCGTTTCCATTGTAATGTTAGACGAAAAGTCTACGCGTGCGCTCCCTTCGCGTCCCTTCTTTGTAGTAACCATAATAACGCCGTTTGCCGCCATACTGCCATACAAAGCCGCCGCCGAAGCGCCCTTTAATACGTTCATGCTTGCAATGTCGTCCGGGTTAAGGTTAGACAGGGCGTCGCCCCCGTCGCGTCCTTCATATTCGCCTTCCAATTGGGATGTTTTCGGGTTATTCATCGGAACGCCGTCTATTACAATAAGCGGCTGGTTGTTTCCCCAGGCCGATTTGTTACCGCGAAGCAAAATCTTCGACGACCCTCCGGCGCCGGTTGCATTCGGCGTAATGACCAAACCTGCCGCTTTGCCTTGCAGCGAATTAATCATATTGGCGTCTTTTGCCTTTGTCAGTTCATTCCCCCCCAGTTGCTGGGTGGCATACGTTAAACTTTTAGCTTTTCGCTCAATACCCATGGCGGTAACCACTACTTCGTTGATTTTCTGCGAATCGGCAAACATATTCACATTAATCACCGTACGGCTGCCTACCGTTTCTTCTACGGTAGACATTCCCAGATAAGAGAATTGCAATATATCATCGTCGTTCACCTCCAATGTATAATTCCCATCCAGATCTGTCACCGTTCCGTTTGTTGTCCCTCTGACAACAACATTCGCTCCAATCAGTGGCATATTGACATCTTTGTCCATGACAACTCCACTAACTTTCTTTTGCGCCCATAAAACGCCCGTACATGTTCCGATACAGAATAGTACGAATAAGGTTAAGTACCTTCTCATAAAATTAGTAATTTAAGTAAATAAAATAATTAGATTCATAGATGTATATCCAGATTTACTTATTAGTGAAATAAGTATAAGTATTGCAATTATATAGTATTAATAAAATTCTCCTGTTACAATTAATTTATGCCGCGAATATATAGATAAAAAATCATTCCAAGGATATTGTTTTGACAAAAAAACAGATTTGGTCTTTAATTTTAACATATGGAGGTTTACGTGTACGGATTACATAACGTTCTATACAGCGGGTAATTCCTTATCCGGACAACGGAATATGTGTATGCATTCGTAATGATAATAATTCTTATCTTTGCGAGTAAATAGATGGGTTTTATGGATTGGACACGGTTACTTTCAGGGAAACGTTTGGGAATGGAGGAATATAGTGAGCGGAAGCATCGGCGTACCGATTTCCAGCGGGATTACGACCGGTTGATTTTTTCATCGCCTTTCCGGCGGTTACAGAACAAGACGCAGGTGTTTCCGTTGCCCGGCAGTATTTTTGTGCATAACCGGCTCACGCATAGCCTGGAGGTGTCTTGCGTAGGGCGTTCGTTGGGCAATAATGTAGCGAAGAGCCTTATGGCAAAATATCCGGGCGAAAACGTTTACTTTCCCGAGATTGGTTCGATTGTATCGGCGGCCTGCCTGGCGCATGATATGGGGAATCCGCCTTTCGGACATTCCGGCGAACGGGCTATATCGGCTTATTTCTCCGAAGGTAACGGGAAGCTGTTGGAAAGTAAGGTGCGTGAGGAAGGCGGGCGTTGGGAGGATTTCATACACTTTGAAGGGAATGCCAATGCGATGCGTTTGCTTACGCATCAGTTTGTAGGGAGAAGAAAAGGCGGGTTTGCGCTTACTTATTGCACGCTGGCCTCTGTCGTAAAATACCCTTATCCGTCGGTAGCGTTGGAAAAGAACGGCAAATTCGGGTTTTTCCAGTCGGAAGAAAAAACATACCGCCAGATAGCGGCAGAGCTGGATATCCCTGCCCATGAAGCTGAGGCGCCCTGCTACATCCGCTATCCCCTCGTTTATTTAGTGGAAGCGGCAGACGACATCTGTTACCAGATAATGGATATAGAAGACGCCCATAAGCTCCGTATAGTAACAGATGAAGAAACGATAGGGCTTTTGCTTAATTTTTTTGAAGGCGACAGGCTGAAGCATGTAACGGAGGTGATGCGTACGGTAGACGATTTCAACGAACGGGTGGCTTACCTGCGTTCGGGCGTTATTGGTTTGCTGGTGGATGAATGTTCGCGCGTGTTCCTCAAAAATGAAGAGCGTATCCTTGCGGGCGCCTTTACCGGCACGTTGATGAAGGAAATCGGCGAACCGCTCCGGAAGGCCTATGCCGCCTGTTCGGAGGTAGCCTATACCAAAATATATAAGGCGAAGGAAGTGTTGGATGTCGAGCTGGCCGGTTATCATATATTCAGCTATTTAATTAACAGCCTGACGGAGGCTGTTATCCATCCCGGAAGCGCTTACAGTAAATTACTGTTGCAGCGTATCCCGGAGCAATACGACACGAAGGCCCCTTCCACCTATGGGAAGATACAATGTGTTTTAGATTATATTTCGGGCATGACGGACGTTTATGCACTGGATTTATACCGGAAGATTACCGGTATGAGCCTGCCCGACGTATGATGCATCAATATTCTTCGCGGTATTTCTTTTCGTCTTTGTCTTTCAGGATGCTGAGGTAACTTTTATAGCGCGACAGGCTTATGCTTTGTTCATCCAGCGCTTTCAGTACGGCGCAGCCGGGTTCGTGGCGATGCGTGCAATTCCCGAATTTACAACCGGCTGCACAGGCAAATATTTCGGGGAAATAGTGGGAAATCTCGGCCTCTTCCATTTCTATCGTACCAAAGCCTTTGATTCCGGGCGTATCGATCAGGTAACCGCCGCCGGGCAGCGGTATCATTTCGGAGAAGGCGGTGGTGTGCATTCCTTTGTTGTGATACTCGGAAATATGGCCGGTCTTCAGATGGGCGCCGGGCGCCAGCTGGTTGATGATGGTAGACTTCCCTACGCCCGAATGCCCGGACAGCAGGGTGACTTTATCTTTCAGCTCCTCCCTTAAGCCGTCCATCCCTTCTCCGCGCTTGGCGCTTAGCATGGAACAGGGGTAGCCGATGCCTGTATACAGACCTGCCAGTCTTTCCATCTCTTCTTTTTCTGCGCCCAGGAAGCGGTCCGTTTTATTAAAAACCATTTTTACGGGTACATTGTATGCTTCGGCTGTTGCCAGGAAGCGGTCGATGAATATCGTTGTCGTAACCGGGTAATTTACGGTTACGATCAGCATCGCCTGGTCTAAATTCGCCGCAATGATGTGGGATTGCCTGGAAAGGTTGGAGGCTTTCCGTATGATGTAGTTTTTCCTGTTTGCTATTTCCGCTATGAAGGCCGTACCTTCCCTGTTGATTTCGATGCTAACCCTGTCTCCTATGGCTACAGGGTTGGTGCTGCGTATGTCGCGCAGGCGGAAATTGCCTTTTATTTTACATTCAACAGTACGCCCGTCTGCTGTCCGGACAGTATACCAACTGCCTGTATTCTTAATCACTAAGCCCTTCATGGAAGTTGAGGATTGAGAATTGACAAGGGGAAAGGTGAATGAAGGCAACTTTCCGTATTCAATTCTCAATTTAATTTATACCGTCATTATTTCTTTTTCTTTTGCAGCGTAGAGTTCGTCTACCTGTTTGATGAATTTGTCATGTATTTTCTGCACTTCGCCTTCTGCGTCTTTTTCCACATCTTCGGGCATGCCTTCTTTGATACTTTTTTTCAGTTGCTCGATGGCGTCGCGGCGGGCGTTGCGGACGCTTATTTTGGCATTCTCGGCTTCCTGTTTGGACTGCCTGGCCAGTGTGCGGCGACGTTCTTCGGTGAGGGGGGGGATTCCCAGGCGGATCAGTTCTCCGTTATTTTCGGGCGTAATGCCTACTTCGGAGTTCATAATCGCTTTTTCTATTTCTTTTATCAGGGGTTTCTCCCAGGGGGTGATAATAATTGTTTTGGCATCCGGGGTGCTAACTGTTGCTACGTTCGAAAGCGGAACCAGGCTTCCGTAGTAGGGGACTTTTACGCCATCCAGAATTTTCGGATTGGCTTTCCCGGCTCTGATATGCGATAGCTGATCGTCTAAATGATGGATCGCATCCGTCATTTTGCTTTCGACGGCTTTTACGAATTGTTTAGTATCTACCATATTATATTCATTTTAAGTGGCTGTTTTTATCGTTAACAAAATTAGTATTTTTTTTCGACTATACAAATAAATATAAAATACAAGAAGCTTATCTTTGCGCCGGTTATCAGAAAACAAAGAAGGATGGATTGGTTGCAGGAAGCTTTTTTTTCGCCTACCGCCTTGCAGGCCGTCATTATTATTTCGATGGTTTCGGCCCTTGGGCTGGCTATTGGCAGGATACGGATATGGGGTGTTTCTTTAGGCATTACGTTTGTGTTTTTTGTGGGGATTGTGGCCGGGCATTACGGTATTACGGTGAATGGGGATATGCTTACGTTTGTTCAGAACTTCGGCCTTATCCTGTTTGTCTATACGCTGGGGCTGCAGGTGGGGCCCGGCTTTTTTTCTTCCTTTAAGAAGGAAGGGATTACGCTGAACCTGCTGGCCGTGGGAGTGGTATTGCTGGGCTTGCTGCTGGTGTTGCTCCTGCGCCGGGCTACGGGCGTTTCGCTTGCCAACCTGATGGGGCTGCTCTCGGGGGCCGTTACCAATACGCCGGTCCTGGGGGCTGCCCAGCAGGCGTTGCTGCAGACAGATCCTTCCAACCTGCAAGGGACGGCCCGGATGGCGCTTGCCTGTGCGGTGGCCTACCCGATGGGGGTGGTGGGGGTGATCCTTGCCGTTGCGGCGATGCGGCGGTGGGGCGGAGCGGGCGGCGGCGGGACGAAAGAGCCGCAGGCGCCCAAACCTAACGTGGCGGAATTTCAGGTAATCAACCCGGCCGTTTTTAACCAAAGCATTAAAGACGTGATGCGTCTGACGGGCAAGCATTTTGTCATCTCCCGTATCTGGCGCAACGGCAAAGTTACTATCCCCACCTCTGACGCCATACTCAAGGAGGGCGACCATCTGCTGGTTATCTCCGTCAGGAAGGACGTAGAGAGTATCCGCCTGCTTTTCGGGGAACAGGAAGATGTAGACTGGAACAGGGAAGACATAGACTGGAATACGATAGACAGCCATTTGATATCGCGCCGTATCGTTGTAACGCAGCGCCGGCTGAACGGCGTGCGGCTGGGCTCGCTCCGGCTGCGCAACCTGTACGGTATCAATATCACGCGGGTGAACCGTGCCGGTTTTGATTTGCTGGCCTCGCCGGGGCTACGGCTTCAGATGGGCGACCGCCTGACGATTGTGGGCGAAGCGCCGGCTGTAAACAACGTGGGCCGGATACTGGGCGACGAGGTGAAGCGGCTTACGGCGCCTAACCTGTTTGCCATCTTTAGCGGCATTGTGCTGGGGGCGCTCCTGGGGAGTCTTCCCATCGCCCTTCCCGGCATGTCTGCGCCTGTAAAGCTGGGGATTGCCGGCGGGCCTGTCGTCGTGGGCGTCTTGATGGGGACGTTCGGACCCCGCCTTAAAGTGACTACCTATACTACGCAGAGCGCCAATCTGATGATGCGCCAGTTCGGTATCATTATTTACCTGGCCGGGCTGGGTATTTCGTCGGGGGCGCACTTTTTTGAGACGGTGTTCCAGCCGGAAGGGCTGGCGTGGATAGGGCTTGGTTTTCTTCTCACAATGGTGCCTGTCACGCTTGTGGGCTTTGTTGCCCGGGTGTTCTGCAAGGTAGATTATGCCGCTTCGGCCGGTATGCTTTGCGGAAGCATGGCCAATCCGATGGCGCTTACTTACGCCAATACTACGGTGGAGGGCGATGAGCCTTCGGTGGCATACGCTACCGTTTACCCGCTGTCGATGTTCCTCAGGGTGATTACCGCCCAACTGATGATTTTACTCTTTGCCTGAGGGCCGGACGGGCGCCTTGCGGCATTTAATCAGCGCTTTCCTTTCGCCCTGGAGGGTGGTGGCGAAGAGGTAGGTGTCTCCCCCGTCTTTTATGCCGGTCCGTTTGCGCAGTTCTTCTACGGAAAGAGGGAAGTTGCGGACGGTGATATTGGCCTGCGGAAGCGTCCTGGCCAGCGTTTTGCACAGGGCGTTATTGAACGGCAGGGTTTCTTCTGCGCAGAAGATCCGCCCGGGGAATGCGGCCACGGGGCGGTCCGACGTATACAGGTGGCTGTGGGGATGCAGTTTGCTTACGCCGAGGAGGGTAACGGATTTGAATGCGCCGGCTTTCAGCAGCGACACGTTCGGTTCGTACAGCCAGGCCTGCACCTGGTTTGCGTACGTTATTTCCAGTTGTTTTTCCGTCTCTAAGGTAAAGGTGAAGGTTTCTTCCTTCCCTTCCGCCGTATAATTAATGCAAGTCACCGGCAGGGGGGAGGCTGTCTCCGGGCGGGCTATCACGAAGACGATCTCTTTGCAGTCGTTCCTTACCGACAGCACATGTACCTCGCAGACGCCCGGTAGCAGTTCCAGCGTTTGGCGGATATCGGCCATGGGCGAGAGCTTGGCTATTACCCTGGGGGCGCGTTCCGTGAGGGCGGGAAGCAGTCCGGGCAGGTCGGGCTCGCAATCGTGCAGGGCGAAGACCCGTTTGTTTCCTTCGCCCCGCCTTGCCGGGTCTATGTAGAAGACGTCGATACCGTCTGCCGCCGTTAAACGGTGGAGCAGGAGGGCGGCTTCTCCCTGCCATACCTCTATATTGCCGGCTCCCAGCGCCTGGAAATTATGGCGGGCCGCGCTGCAGTAACTGCCCTGCTTTTCTATGTAAATAACCTTGCGCGCTTTGCCTGAGAAAGCCAGGCTGTCTATGCCCAGACCGCCCGTGAGGTCGCACAGGCAGGCTGCGTGGCCAATCAGCCGCTGCTTGTAGCGGGCCGTTTGTTCCGAAGAGCACTGCTCGGCCGCTATGATGGAAGGAAACGCCAGCGCGTCGTTGGCAGCCCACGAGGGTAGCTTCTCCCTTATCTGCCGCCTGGCCACAAGCTGCTCCACGGCAAAGGGGACGTCTATCCCCGGGTAGCGGGAAGCGCCGAGTAATAACCGTTCGGGATTATCTCCGGCATGCTCCTTTATGAACTGCCTCATGGCAGGAGTTAATTTAGCGTGTAACAAGTTGCGATGCTTTTTTCCGCGCGAATGTACGAATATTCTTCTTAAGGGGCGCTGCCGGAAGGCTGTAAATGCTGCGCAGAAACGGCCTCATGCTGCGCGGAAACGGCTCAATGCTGCGCAGAAATCGCCCGTTTCTGTGCGGAAATGCCTCGTTTCTGCACGGAAATCACCTGTTTCTGCGCGGAAATTGCTCGATGCTGTGCGGAAATCACCCGTTTCTGTGCGGAAATCGTTCGTTTCTGCGCAGAAATTGCCCGTTTCTGCGCGGAAATTCCGGGTTTTGCTGCGGCTTTTGCTTGGCGTAATGTCTCTTTTGCCTGATGTATGGGCAAATTCACTTCGTATGGAAAGTCGTATCAACCAGACGGAACGCCCGTCAGGCACGATGGCGCCGGTTCCGGCCCTTTACTTGGCGGAGGGGCCTTTTGCTGCGAAACAGGCGGTCGTTTCCCATTTGGGTTATGCCGGAAGGTTGGGGGAGACGTTCGGGCTTGCGCTTCCTGCCGGGAGAGACTGCCCTGCCTGCTATGTGGTGCGCCAGCCTTGCGCCACCAACTTTACTTCGCCGCCGTCCCGCCCTACCATATAGGCGCCCAGACCGGGTCTGGTGATATGGCCTATGATATGTACGCCCTTGACGGCGTCTATCCGTTCGTGCATACCCAGGGGGACGGTGAACAGCAGTTCGTAATCTTCGCCGCCATTGAGGGCGGCCGTCGTTAAGTTCATGTCGAACTGCCCGGCCATTGCGGCGGTCTGGAAGTCGATAGGGAGGCGTTCTTCGTAGATGCGGCAGCCTGCGGCGCTTTCCCTGGCGATGTGCAGCAGCTCGGAGGCCAGGCCGTCTGATATGTCAATCATGGCCGTGGGGACTATGCCGGCTTCGTGGAGCATCTGTACGACGTCTTTCCGCGCTTCGGGCTTGAGCTGCCTTTCGAGCAGGTATTCCTTTCCGCCGAAATCGGGCGTAAAGTCTGCATCGCCCGTGAAGGCCTGCTTTTCGCGTTCCAGCAATTGCAGGCCCATGTAGGCGGCGCCCAGGTCGCCCGATACGCAAATCAGGTCGGTATCCTTCGCCCCGCTGCGGTAGACGATTTTATCCTTTTCGCCCTCGCCGATACAGGTAATACTGATGGTAAGGCCGGTAAGGGAAGGGGAGGTGTCGCCCCCCACGATATCTACCCCGTAGACAGAACAGGCCAGTTGCAGCCCGCCGTATAGTTCGTCCAGGTCTTCCACGCCGAAACGTTTGGATACGCCGATGGATACGGTGATTTGTTTCGGCCTCCCGTTCATGGCGTAGATGTCGGAAAAGTTCACTACGGCCGCTTTGTAGCCCAGGTGTTTCAGCGGCACGTAAGACAGGTCGAAATGGATGCCTTCGAGCAGCAAATCGGTAGTAACCAGCGCCAGGCAGTTTTGGTAATCCAGCACGGCGGCATCGTCGCCTATGCCCTTGAGCGAACGTTTGTCCGTTAAGGTTATTTTTTCGGCGAGGTGGTCAATCAGTCCGAACTCGCCCAGGGTGGCTATCGCTGTTTTTTGGGTCATACGGTTTAACGGAGTATGCCGTTACGCTGAACGGTAACGATATGGTTTAACACTAATTTGTCGAACGGCAGACCGTTTTCGGCCCGGAACTCCACGCCGATGGGCAGGTAATACATCGCTCCTCTCCATTCGTCCGGTATTGCCGGGTTTTTCAGCAGCCGGGCTGCGTCCTTTTCTGTTGTCAGGATATATTTATCAGGCGATTGCATCCGGTTGAACGCCTCACTTATCTTCCGTATATCCTGCCGGGTGTACCGGTGATGGTCCGGATATACCATCGGCGTCACCCGGTCTGTATGCCTCTTTACCTCTTCTATGAACCGCTCCGGCGCGGCTATCCCCGCCAGCAGCAACACCTCGTCGGCCTCCTGTATGCGGCTCTTGGCGGGCATGGCGGAAGCGCCCGGAAACAGCGGCTCCGGACTGCCGTACGTAATATAGGTAAAATAGAGCTCCTGATGCGCCAGCAGCCCCATCTCGTCTGCAATGATACGGTAGTCTATCGGCTTGAGCCCCTCTGCGCACCGGGATACGATAACGACGTCTGCCCGCCGTATCCCTGTCACCGGCTCGCGCAGGCGGCCTACCGGCAACAGTTTGTCGCGATGCAGGAAGCGGTTGTAGTCCGTCAGCACGACAGACAGGGAAGGCGTAACGTAGCGGTGCTGGAAGGCGTCGTCGAGCAGGATAACGTCCGGCCGTTCACGTTCGGGCAGACCTGTGAGGTTGCATATCCCCCGTCGGCGGTCGCTGTCTACGGCTACCAGTATGCCGGTAAATTTGCGTTTTATCTGGAAAGACTCGTCTCCGATAGCCTGGCAGTCGCTTTCGTTGCCGGCCAGTACATACCCTTTTGTCTTCCGCTTGTAGCCGCGGCTCAATACGGCCACCTTATACCTGTCTTTGAGCAACCGTATGAGGTATTCCACGTGAGGCGTTTTGCCCGTTCCCCCTGCCGCCAGGTTGCCTACGCTGATCAGGGGGACGGCAAATTCTTCCGAGGGCAGTATCCCCCAGTCGAACAGTTGGTTGCGCAGCCTTACTCCCATCCCGTAAAGCAGTGCCAGGGGAGCGAGCCAGTAGTTCAGTTTAAAATTATCTCCCGCCATCGCATTATAAAGGTTCAATGTCGTATGGCATCCTGGCAAGGATACCCCTGGCCGAGCGGATGTCGTGCAGCTTTTTCACCTGTTCGAACTCTTCGCCCAGCATATGTTTTACGATAGACAGCCTGAGGTTGTCTAATTGCTTTTCCAGTAAGCCGGTAAGGAAATCTTTCGAACCTGATACGTGCGTTACGGAATAGTCGGTGGTCCCGCTTAATTCGGCTGCCGCTTCTATCGCCCTGTCCAGTCCGCCCAGTTCGTCTACCAGCCCGCGTTCGAGTGCCTGTTCGCCCGTCCATACGCGGCCCTGTCCTATCCTGTCTACTTCTTCACGGGTCATCCCCCTGCCTTCTGCGCACCGGCTCAGGAAGGTGTCGTAGCCCTGTTCTATGTGCGACTGGATGAGCGCCTTTTCGTCTTCGCGCATCGGGCGCGCCAGGCTGCCAATGTCGCCAAAATGATTGGTCTTTACCACGTCGGTCGTTACGTCCAGCATTTTATACAGGCCGCTCGCATTGGGAAACATGCCGAATATGCCTATCGAACCGGTTACCGTATTCCTTTCGGCAATAATCCTGCTGGCCGCGCATGAGATATAATACCCGCCCGAGGCCGCCACATCCCCCATCGATACGACGAGGGGCTTGGCCTCTTTCATCCGTGCGACTTCATGCCATATCTGGTCTGAAACAAAAGCGCTTCCCCCCGGTGAATTTACGCGCAGCACAACGGCTTTTACCTCGTCGTCCCGGTATAGCTTATGGAGTTCGTCGGCCATCCTTTCGGTAATGGTGGGCGCGCTGTTGTAAGGAGAGGCGGCCGCTTGGGGCATAATCGATCCTTCGGCATACAGTACGGCTATCTTGTCCGCTTTCTTTTTAATGCTTTCTTTTACGTTCCGCAGCTTGTCCACGCCGGTAGTTTTCAGTTTGTCGTCCGTTTGGCCGGCCAATTCCTTTACATACGCATCCACGTCTATCTTGTAGCCAAGCTCGTCTACCAGACCGTATGTAACGGCATTCCCGGCGGCCGAGAGACTCATTCCCTCGTCGGCAAAGCGGTTCACCTCGTTAGCAGACAGTTTCCGGGCCCCGGCAATGCCTTCGCAGATATTTCCCCATATGCTATTCATATAGGAGGTGATCTGTTCTCTGTTTTCGTCGCTTAATTTATCAAGCATAAACGGTTCTACATACCCCTTGTAGGTACCTACTTTAAAGATTTGCATCTCGATACCCGCCTTTTTCAGGATACCTTTATAGAAGGTGGTTTGCGAAGCGAAGCCCAACAGGTATACCGCTCCCTGCGGGTTGAGGAATACCTTGTCGGCCACCGAGCTCAGGTAATAGCCTCCCTGCATATAGTTGTCTGCATAGGCAACGACAAACTTGCCGCTTTCCTTAAAGTCGAGGAGCGCCCTCCGGACGGCGTCTATACTGGCTGTTCCCGCACTGAAGGCGCCCGATTCGATATAGATACCCTTTATATTGGGTTCGTTCTTTGCCGCCCTGATTGATTGGAGTATATCTTTCAGAGAAAGCTGGGTGGCCGTTTCGCCCAGTAAGACAGCGAACGGGTTGTCTTCGGCATTGTCTGCCAGGGAGCCGTTCAGGGCTAATTTGAATACCGTATTGGCCGGCGGCGTGTAGGCCGGCCGGCTACTGATACTTGCCGCCATGCCGATTAAAACGAATGTGCCCGTCAGCACAAGTACGCCTGTCGCCACAAGCATCCCCAACGTTGAAGCGAACATCATTTTAAAAAATTGTTTCATTTCTTTCAAATTATTAGTTACAGTTAAAAGCCAAATACCTTCTATTCGTCTTGTAATATACAATAATGATGCAAACTTACGATAATATTTGTATATTACACTACTTTAATATACGTTAATTCGTCGTCATCAAAACACACCTGGCTATAGATGCTGCGGAGCAGGCGGGGGGTTGCCTTCCTGAAATCCTCTTCGCGCGAAGTAATAAACACGCCCCCTATATCGGCCGCTCCCGGGCTTGAGAGGAACTGTTCCTCCCCTACGGCAAAATACTGTGAAGGGCGGTGTCTCTTCCGGGGAATCACTTTCAGTATCCATTGCCCCTTGTCGTAATTACAGAAGATATTCATCATCGGCTCCGCTTCTCCGGCGGGGGTATCCTGCGCAGCGCATAGCTGTGCAAAGAAGCGTAACGCTTCTTCCTTGTTGCCCGAGGCGATAACCCATCCGTTCCGCAGGTACCTGTTGAGCAGGTACAGCCCGGCGTCTGTTCCCTCACGGATTCGTTTTGTTCGGGAGATATCCAGCGTATCAATCGGCATGTAATTCTTCACCGCAAGCTGAAAGTGCATATGGTCGGGGGCCGACGCCCCGCTTTGCGGCCCGTTATAGAATACGGTATACGCATCCAGCGCTTCTGCCAGGGAGAGCATATCCCCCAGGCGTCCCACGATGGTCTGCTCCGTATGCTGCCGGGCGGATACGGTAAAATGTTGCGGGAATATAGGAAAAGGATTACACAGAATCAGGTAATCTTCTCCAAACGGCACAGAGGCCTGTTCGGCCGGCCGGTTGCCGCAGCAAAGGAAGCATTTCCTTTCCCGTATGGACCGGGCGTCTGTCTTCGCTCCCGACGAAACGATACGCGACGGGTTGAACTGTACGGTAACAGGCAGCCCGTCAATCTCTACTGTTTTGATTCGCACCTGCTTAAACAGTTCGTAATTGTCTCTGAGCAACGGCCACGATTTTACCTGCCCTGCAAGCAGTTCGTCCAGTTGCCTTGCTTCAACATTCTTTTCCTGCGGCATGATTGGCTTTTATCCGGGCTTCCAGTTCCCAGGTTCTGATTTTATCTTTATAGGTATTGTGGCGGTTTATTCCCGTTACATCCAGCGACGCATCGGAATTATCGTCCCAGCGGCGGCAAAGGTACAACACATCATAGATACGCCCTATCCGGTATTCGCGGCTGATACGCAGCCCCAGCGCATAGTCTTCGCCGTAACTGGTATTGGGTAGTTTGATCTTCCTCAACAGGGGCGTATAGAAAGCCCTTGGCGCCCCAAGCCCGTTGATGCGCAAGGCATTGTTGCGCCCGTTATCCGGCGTCCATTCCTTATGGTCTATAACGCCCGGCGGTATCGTTTCCATCTCAAAGTCGGTCATCCGGTAGGTTCCTACCACCATGCCGCATTGCTGTTCGCCGAAAGCGTCTACTATCTTCTGCAAGGTATCTTCGCCGCTGTATACGTCGTCGCTGTCAAGCTGTACGGCAAACTTTCCGCATGCCCGGTGGTGCACGCCCAGGTTCCAACATCCCCCGATACCCAGCCCCTTCCGTTCGGGACGGATGTGGATAATCCGTTTGTCGGCAAATGATTCTATTATCCCGGATGTTCCATCCGTAGAATGATTGTCTACAATAATCAGGTTGAAAGGAAAAGACGTCCGTTGCTTCAATACCGACCCTATAGCGTCTGCAATCGTACGGACCCTGTTCAGTACCGGAATGATAACCGATGCTTCCGTCTGGAAGGTTTCTTCGTCGAAATCAATTGTTTTAAATACAGGCGCAAGGAATCCGCCCGTTTGCTTCAGGTGTTCGGTGCAGGCCTTCTCCATTTCTATCTGTACGTCCCGGTTTTTAGGGTCTACATAATCGAACTGCTTCTCGCCCGATTGCCGTGTATCTGTTTCTACTTCCGTATACAGGTATTCGTTGATATGCACCAAAGGGGCTTGCCGCGATACCCTCAGCCGCAGGTCATACAATCCCGCATACCGGTAATCCGCCGGCATGGAAGCAACCGCCTCCTTCAAAGCGGCGCTCCTGTAAAGCAAAAGAGACCCGAAGTTGAAATCATCCCGCAAACTCCCTTTCTGGTAATCAATTACAGGATGAGGCGTCAGCCTCCCCTCTTTTAATTCATAATAATCGGCATACGCCATCCCGGCCGCAGTATCGTCGGCAATCCCCGTCATACGCTCCAAAGCAAACATACCCGGCTCCAGCGCCTCCCGTTTGGTATAAATAAGCGTATAATCCGTAGTTGCTCCGGCCGCTATCTCTCTCATCGTACGGGCGCTCCATACATCTTCCGTAAGGAGCATAAAGCAACCGGGAATAGCAACCGCATGCGGATTGTCAGTCATCAGATAGACAGCATTCGCCATCCCGGATTCATTCAAAGCAGCCACCGTCCGGCGCGTACGCTCCACCTCCCCGTAAGGAATAAAACAGTTGATACGTTTCATCATTGTTTTTAGTTGCAAAAATTTTAGTTGCAAATGTATTGAAAAACGGATTACCTGGAAACAACTCAACGGAAAAGAAATCCGCCCCATGAGATGAAGCGAAAGAGGCTAAGGTTCGATCCCCAGGATGAGGAGTGGCACAGGTGGATTATTACGTCCGTGCCTCAATACGTTATACACTTCTCCTTCATAGTATGCAACTCCACTACTCATTTGCGACTGCATTTTTTTTGTCGGTAAAATTTCAATACCCAAATTGATGATTCCTCCCGAATAAAAAAGTAAATGTTTGACAAACAAGTCGAATGCCACAAATGCGTATTTGCCGAATTGAATTTCCACGGCTATTCTTCGCCGTTCAGATGTGAATATTTTTGTGCTATTTTCATCGGTCATAATGTATCGGTTTTACCCGGATATTTGGAAGGTACTCTTACATTGTCGAGATTAAAGATATAATCATCCGTTTTGCTGAACCATAAAATGGTTTCGTAACGGCCGCTGAAACGGTTACTTGCATGAAGTCCATGTCCGAAATGCCAGATAATCCGGTTTCGCAACTTCAGCCCATGCCGTTTAAAAATCTGATAATAATAAATATCAAGTGGAAAAACCTCTCCCTTATCCACAAAGTTTCCTACTTGCCAGCAAAGATTTCCCTTGTCCGAAAGTGTTCTTATAAGTTCCGAGATTATTTCTTCCTGTGTTTCAAGGTATTTTTCGATACTCATCTTAGTCTCGTATGATTTACCGACATTATACGGCGGAGAGGTTAAGACAAGGTCGAATTTATTGTTGTCCGTTCTTTTGAGTACCGACAAACAGTCTTCATTTTGTATTTCAATATGAAGTTCGGGACTAACGTATTCAAATAAAGTATCTTTTACTTGCATGTCAATTAAATTATGCGGTAAAGATACTGTTTTTTTTGTTTCCTTAATTTTGGCAGGAACGCTATTTTATCAGCATAATCACCGGGTTGGATTCTTCGTTTAATGTGGCGGCTATTTCTTTGAGGCGGCCTTTGAGCTTTCCTTTCCCGTAATCTTCAATCAGATCGGCAGCTTGTAAAGACAGGCAGGCTGCTATTTCGGGATTTATGACAGGGATTGAGTTGTGGATATTTACGGGTCTTTTCCTCTTTGTCGTACATTAAATGAGTTGACGGGAACCACTCTTTACTCACGTCAACTTCTTTCTTTACCGCATCCATGAAATAATAACGACCGGTAAAAAGACTTGGGAAAAGAGCTTCCGTAAACCAAGGAGGTAATTCCTTGAATTGTTCCGGGGGAAGACCGGTCAGCGAACGGAAGCCGGGCCGTTTTTACAATATGCTCCTATCTGGGCTTATTGGCTGACAGATTTTAAGGAATTAGCGTTTTCAGGTGACGGGCGTTTTATGCGAACAGGGTGGAATTGGAGGGCGATTTCGATTGTTTTCGTAATCAAATGAGGCTTTATTGACTGTTTGGCGAGAGGGTTTCAGCAAAACATGGCGGAGTCTTGAGGAAAAGATTATGATGCTTTTGCAAAAGCATTGTGATTTCTTTACAAAAACAGTACAATGGTTTGGTAAAGACATCACAATAAAAAATCGGAAGGCTCGAAAGCAACCGGAAAAATGGCTTTTAAAGGCTCGAAATGGAGCTAAAACAACTGTTTTTACCCGCTGTTTTTGTTGGGCAAACAGATGGCAAATGGCTGCTTTTTGCTTTGTTTTATACCTGTTCCGGATTGGTTGACGCACATATAGTCAATACTTCCTTTCTTTTCATGTTATTTTGTCAAAAGGCAAGCGCCAAATACAGCGTGTTTTCAGGAGCAACCCCGGGTTGGGGAGTACAAATAAGCGAAACAAGGAGGGGTTAAAATATTAAAATGACAGAATGATAAAATAGCAAAATGATAGAAGCGTTGGTTTTAATGATCTTCTTTTTACCGCTTTCTTCTTCTGTTCTGAATATATTTGCCTGTTCTTTCTATCGCTCTTTTCAACCTCAAAAAGATAGGAGAACTACACAAAGATAACGCATTATTACTTTTTGATTCAACAAAATATTATTACCTTTATGACAGTAAAAAACAACAGCCTCAAGGACTTGGGGCGAAAGCCCCTTCTACGGTGTTACGGACACAAAATTAGCCGGATTTTCTCCTATTATTCCTACTCTTTTATTTTCAAATAGTTACAACTACCTTTTCTTCTCCCTGAATCGCTGTATTAACTTAACTCAATAATAAATAATCTTAATTAATTTAAAGAACATATATGAAATGCTTTGGATTGCCTACATTTACGCCGTAATTAAAAATTAGTATCGTTTTTTATTAATAAAAAGTTTTTTGTGTGAAAAAGTTATTTGTATCAGTTCTTACAGTTTCTCTTATTTTTACATCTTGTTCAAATAATAACGAAGACGTATTATCTCCTAAAAAAGAAATCATCTATGAGGTAAGTATTGCTTCTCCTATTGATGTTGAAAAACTTCTTTCGAGTTCAGAATCAGAAGTAGAAGTAGAAGTACCTGTAAATATTGTTGCAATATCGTCAAAAGGTATTAAAACAAAAGCAGTAGTAGAAGAAATTATACCTGCAAATGCAGTATTGACACATAGAAGAGGAACTGCTCAATTATTTTTTTCTTCTTTCTATGGAGCAATGCTTACAGATGTATATACATTATCTATTACGGTTAATTATGGTTATGGACAATGGGTAAGCGGACACAATGGCCCTGACACAGGATATGCGCCATCTGGTTCTGTTACAAATAAATTGACACAGAAAGCGGTACAAAAAGTGATTAATTCAAGTAGTGGATCGTGGACTTTTAGCACATCAGCTTATTATCCATTATCCAACTATTTAGGCCAGGTAAGTTCTGCCTGTAAGAAATGGTATCCTTGTCACTCTAGTCGTTTAAAATTGTATTATACTTGGATTGATGGAAATAAATAATTATTCAGGTCACATAGTTGTTATTGAAAAATAACAGCTATGTGATTTTTGTTTTTTTATGTTATGAATGCAGTAATAAAATTTAATTTGTTATTATTTTTGATGATATTGTTGCAATGTTGTCAAGATGAAAAGGATGATGTATTAATAGAGGATAAATCTCAAAAAGATAACGTAAAAGTACGCTATGAAGTGTTTTATGACAGATCGGACGTGTTTGATTTGTCAATTATATTTACAGATGGAAATTCATTCTATAATTTTGAGAAAGGCTATTATGATAATACAGATATGGTAAAATTTATTGATCGGATAGATGGGACGTCTTGGAAATACGAAATGGAAGTAAACAGAGGTGCTGTTTTATTTGTTGGGGCTGGTGTGGTATCTAAAAAAGGATTGTCTGCAACAGGCCCTTCAACCATACAGTTGAGTATATATGTTGAAGATAAATTAGTTAAATATAATGAGGAATATATTCATGCAAGGTGTGAATATCTTTATGGCGTAAAGAAACAAATTGAAAAATATTATTTTTATTCGATAACAGATTGAAAAAGAGAATAAAAACCAACCATTGTTTATTAGCGATTTGCCGTTAATTAATGTTAAATAGTAATGTTTACATGAATAAGTTGCCTTCCTTTGTGTCTTAACAGACACGTGATATTGCTAAATGGAATAAAATTATGAAGAGAGTATTATTTTTAACAATCGTACTGGTTGGTTTGGTTTTGGTTGGATGTAAATCAAAGAAAGCGGCGATGAGTACATTAGCCGGTCTGGATGGCGAATGGAATATTGTAGAGATGAATGGCGCTAAACTGAATCCGGACGAAACGAAACAACTGATGGTATTTGATGTAAACGGTAAAACGATATCCGGTAATGCAGGCTGTAACCGTATGTCGGGCAAAATAGACTATGAAGCATCAAAGGAAAAAGGCATCCGTTTTTCCCGGATAATCGCTACCCGTATGGCCTGCATGGATATGCGTTACGAAGACGAATTATTAAAAACGCTGGACAGCGTAGTCCGTTTTGACAAAGAAGAAGGAGGTAGCACGAAAACCTCCGAATCGTTTGCCTTTTATGGAACAGACGGCAGTAAATTGATCGTTATCGAAAAGAAGCTCCGGTAAGGTACTCCCTCCTCTTTCTCTCTCTGCGTTAATGAAAGAGGCTATCCCGCTTCTATGGCGAGACAGCCTCTTTATGCAACGGACTTATTCTACTTCAATTGTTTTCATATTGGCTTTGAGCCTGTTCTCGTCGAGTTTAGGGATGGAAAGATTCAGCACCCCATGTTCCACTTTAGCCTGGATTCTGTCTTTATCCGCATCGTTGGGAAGAATCATCCGCTGTTCGAATTTGCTGTATGAAAATTCCCTCCTCAGATAACGTGTTTCTTTGTTCTCTTTAACATTTTCCAGTTTTTTCTCCATAGAAATGACTAAATTGTTGTCTTCGTCAAAATGGATTGAAAAATCGTCTTTCGTCATTCCTGCAGCAGCGACCTCAATTTTGTACATTTCTTTCGATTCACTGATGTTGATGGCTGGAGCCGTTGCGTTTGTTCTAAACATCCAATCAGTATTGAATAAATCATTGAACACATCAGGCGCCCAGTTCTGGCCTCTTCTAACAATACTATTCATAATTTAAACCTCCATTAATTAAATGATTAAACAATTAATTCTACGAAAGTAAAAATACAAACTATATGCCAATCCTGTATGTCAGCATTATACGGTCATTTTTTCTGCCGGATATGACAATTTTGCATTTTGTCTTTTTAAGGTTATTTCCGCATAGATTTGGTTAGTCATAGTCTCTATACAAGAGGTATTTTTTGCGGAGGGCTTTGTATTCGGTTAGTTCTTGTTGCCACGTAGCGCGAATGTCGTCTTCGCTCATACCGAGGATAATTTGGCGGCGCAGTTCTTTTGTGCCGGCTAATAAGTCGAACCATTCGGGGCGGGTGAAGAAGAAAGCCTGGTCGTTTCCTGCTTTTTTGTAGAAATCGAGGAGGAATTGGAGGGAGAGCCCTCCTTTAAAAGGATATTCGCGCAGGTCTACGCCGTAACAGGTTTTGTCTTTTTGTAACGGGTTCGTATCGAAGCCGGGTAATGATTTGGGCGTAAAGGTAAACGAACCGTATTTTTCGTCGGGATAGCCTATCGCCTGGAAAGGGAAATAGGTTCCCCTGCCAATGCTGAATGACGTTGCTTCAAAGAAACATAAAGAAGGGTACAGGCGGACAGACTGGTCGTTGGGAAGGTTGGGCGACGGTTTTACGGGAAGCCAGTAAGGGTCGCCGTGCGCCCAGTTCAACAGGGTTACAACCTGGAGGTTACATTTGATTCCGTTGGCGAGCCAACCTTCCTGATTGATCATCTGCGCCAACTCGCCGACAGTTAATCCGTGAAGTATGGGAATAGGGTCTACTCCTACAAACGATTCAAAACCCTTTTTACGGATAGGGCCGTCTACAAAGTCGTTGGGATTGGGGCGGTCTAATACAATAAAATCGACGTTATTTTCGGCGCATGCTTCCATCACGTAATGCATCGTACTGATATAGGTATAATAACGGGCGCCGACGTCTTGAATATCGAATATTACCACGTCCAGTCCTTTTAACTGGGCGGGTGTGGGTTTATGATTTTTTCCGTAGATAGATATAATCGGGATGCCGGTCTTCTTATCCCGGCTGTCTTTTATTTCTTCGCCGGCGTCGGCCGTACCCCGGAAACCATGTTCGGGCGCCAACACTTTTTTTACCTGAATTCCCCGGCTTACGAATGTATCCAGCAAGTGTGTTTTTGTTTTCTCCAATACAGACGTCTGGTTTATCACCAAACCTACCTGTTTATCTTTTAATAATCCGGCAATTACATCCATTCGTTCGGCGCCCGTAACAAATGAACCGGCGGGCTGGCTCCAGCCTGTCCGGCACAAAAACAGACAACTTACTAATAAAATAATCCTCGTCATTTATAAAGCCTCCTTTTTAGTCATCATGCACAAATGTAGCAAAAGTCCGGATCATTCATTACATTTGTATCGGCAAATTTTGTTGTCTATGAATGAAAGGATGAATCCGATTGATATTATATCCAACTATTATGACGTAGAGACTGATGCTTACCGGATATTAGTGGCCCATAGCCGCAATGTTACGGATAAAGCGTTGGCAATAGCTCGTGAACATCCGGAGATGAACCTCGATACGGCTTTTATTGGCGAAGCGGCCATGCTGCATGATATCGGTGTGTTTATGTGCGATGCTCCGAAAATAGACTGCCATGGGGAAGCTGATTACATATGTCATGGGTATCTGGGCGCCGAGTTGATGCGTAAAGAAGGATATCCCCGCCATGCGCTTGTTTGTGAGCGCCATACCGGGGCGGGAATATCCGAAAAAGAAATAATAAAGCGGCGCCTTCCGTTGCCTCATCGCGATATGCTTCCGGTATCAATGGAAGAGCAATTAATCTGCTTTGCCGATAAATTTTATAGTAAAACAACATTGGATAAAGAAAAGTCAATAAGCAAAATAAAAAAAAGCCTCTCTACATATGGAGAGGCGGGCCTTTTACGCTTTGAACATTGGTGTAAACTCTTTTATATAACAACTTTAATCCTTTTGGCCGGAAGCCTGTCTTTGCAGGCGCAGGAAGTGGCGCCGCCGGTAGCGGCAGAAGACAGCGTTATGCTTTCCGATACGGTTCCCCGGAAGAGTACATTGGAGGCTCAGGTAACGTATACGGCGTCGGATTCTATCATCATGACGGCCGCTAACTGGGCTTACCTTTATGGGAAAGGAGACGTGAAATACCAACAAATCGAACTGGAAGCCGAAATAATAGAGATGAACATGGATAGCAGCTTACTCTTTGCTAAATTCGGCCTCGATTCAATAGGCGAAGAATTCGGATACCCCTTATTTAAAGACGGCGGGCAAGAATATGAATCCAAAACCATGCGATATAACTTCAAGTCGAAGAAAGGATATATAACTGATGTTCTTACACAGCAGGGAGAGGGGTATGTAACTGCCACACGTACCAAAAAACTGGTGGGCGATATCCTTAATATGGCCGACGGGCGCTATACTACCTGCGACGAACATGATCATCCTCATTTCCATATCCAGATGACCCGGGCGAAGGTGCGACCGAAAAAGGGTATTGTTACAGGCCCTGTTTATTTGGTGTTGGCAGACGTACCTTTGTATCCGTTGGGACTTCCTTTCGCCTTTTTCCCTTTTTCCGACAAATACTCATCCGGCGTCTTGTTTCCTTCTTTTGGCGATGAATCTGCCAGAGGGTTTTACCTGCGCGACGGAGGCTATTATTTTGCCATGAATGATTATATGGACTTGGCGTTGACCGGGGAATTATATACAAAAGGTTCGTGGGGGCTATCCGCTCGTTCCAATTACAGAAAGAGGTATAAATACTCGGGCAGTTTGAATGCAAATTACTTAGTAACGAAGTTAGGTGATAAAGGCCTGTCCGACTATAGCTTGTCAAAAGACTTTAAATTGAACTGGTCGCATAGCCAGGACGCTAAATCAAACCCTTTCCGTACGATTTCCGCCAGCGTAAACTTTGCCACCAGCAGTTACGACAGGAATAATATCCAGGGAATGTACGGGGCTTCGTCTACCCAGAATACAAAAGGATCGAGTGTTAGTATTACCCAGCGCTTCCCCAACAGCCCGTTTAGCCTTTCGGGCACTGCCAACCTGAACCAGGTGCAACGGGATACGACACTGTCTGTTACATTCCCCGATATTACGCTGACAATGAGCCGTATCTTCCCCTTTAAGCGTAAGAATGCAATAGGCTCCGAGCGTTGGTATGAGAAACTTTCCGTGAGTTATTCAGGTTATCTGCGGAATAGTATTACAACAAAAGAATACAAATTCTTCCAATCGAATATTATCAGGGATTGGAAGAATGGTATGCAACACCAGATACCGGTAAGCGCTACATTCAGCGTATTCAATTACATCAATATTTCGCCTAACGTTAGTTATACGGAAAGATGGTATACCAATAAGATAGAGAAAGAGTATGATGTGCAGAAAGACCAATTGATAGTAAGCGATACAATCTACGGTTTTAACCGGGTTTATAACTATAATGCGTCTGTTTCCGCTTCAACCACGCTCTATGGGATGTTCCAGCCGTTGGGCTTTCTCCGGAAATGGGTAAAAACGATCCGGCACAGGATGGACCCGTCGATAAGCGTTGGTTTTGCTCCCGACTTCGGCAACCGTAAGTATGGTTTTTATAAAGAATACAGGTATTTAGACGCGGGGGGAGAAGAAAAAAAGGTATTCTATTCGCCTTTCGAAAATGGCATGTTTGGCGTGCCGGGACAAGGCAAACAAGGCAATATAAGCTTTAGCCTCGATAATAATATTGAAGCAAAAGTAGTGTCGGACAAAGATTCTACGGGAGTAAAGAAAATGAGCCTTATTGACAAGCTTGCGTTTTCCATGAGCCATAATCTGATTGCAGACTCTTTCAAATGGAGTGATTTAAGTGCGAACCTGCGTTTAAAACTAACGAAGAGTTATTCGATAAATCTGAACGGCCAATTTGATACGTATACCTACGAAGTTTCTCAGAATGCAAACGGCGTATGGTCTCACCGAAAAGTAGACAGGTTACGTATCCAGGCGGGAAAAGGCGTCGGGCGTTTAAAAAGTACCGGCACCAGCTTCTCCTATACGTTTAATAACGAAACGTTTAAAACAGGTTTGTTGGGGCGGCTGTTCGGCCATTCGGCCAGCGATACGGAAGAAGAACCTTCCACAGACGATACGGAAGGAACGGAGACGCTTGACCAGATAGACCGGTACGGGGAAAACCAAAGCTTAGTGCCCGAGGAAAGTACAGGCGGCGGGCGGCTGAGAAGCAGGAAGAAGGATACAAGCGGAGAGTCCGACCCGGATGGTTATTGGATTAACGCTTTCCCCTGGAGCCTTTCATTTAACTATAGCCTGAACCTCGGCTATGGCGATTTCAATTACATGAAGAAAGAATATAATTATAAATTGACGCATGCATTAAGTTTCAGCGGGAATATACAGCCAACAAAGAACTGGCGCCTTAACTTCAATGCTACGTATGATTTCGATATGAAAAAGATATCTTACCTCACGTGTAATTTAACACGAAACTTACATTGTTTCAATATGACAGCCAGTTTTATCCCCGTAGGCCCGTATAAATCCTATTCTTTTTCCGTAGCCGTAAGTTCTTCTTTATTAAAAGACCTTAAGTATGACCGGAGAAGTAATTACAGGGAAGGGCAACAATGGTATTAATTTACCAATCAACAGGCAACTGCCCGCTTGCAATGAGGTAATCGTTTGCTTTGCTGAAATGCTTGTTACCAAAGAACCCCCGGTGGGCGGATAGGGGCGACGGGTGTGGAGAAGCTAAAACCAAATTACGGTTCTTATCAATAAAAGCCCCTTTCTTTTGCGCATACGAACCCCATAAAATATACACAATATGGCTGCGTGATTCGGCCAGCCGGTGAATCACGGCGTCGGTAAATGTTTCCCAGCCTTTATTCTGGTGCGAACCTGCCTGGTGAGCGCGGACAGTTAATGTGGCGTTGAGCAAAAGTACGCCCTGTCTTGCCCAGCGCGTTAAATCACCGGTTGCAGGAATGGACTTTTGCAGGTCGTTTTTAATTTCCTGAAAAATATTGATCAGGGAAGGAGGGAAGCGGACGCCCTCTTTCACAGAGAAGCAAAGCCCGTGCGCTTGCCCCGGTTCATGGTAAGGGTCTTGCCCCAAAATAACAACCTTCACCTTATCAAAAGGGCAATGCTCAAAAGCGCTGAAAATAGCAGAACCTGCAGGATAAACAACGCCCTGCCGGTACTCCTGCCGTACAAAATCGATTAATTGCCTGAAATAATCTTTCTCAAATTCGGGAGCCAACCGCTCTTTCCAACTTTGTTCGATTTTTACATCCATCTTGTTTATATTAATGACATACCTGCTTCCTTTGCCTTTTTGCGCATATCATCCGGCCAGATGCTTGCCTGTATCTCTCCAATATGCGCCTTCCGCAGGTAAAACATACATAAGCGACTTTGCCCGATGCCTCCTCCAATGCTCTGAGGCAGTTCTCCGTTCAGCAATCGTTTGTGGAAATACAATTCTTTGCGGCTTGCTTCGCCCGTCATATCCAACTGCCTGAGTAAAGCCTCTTTATTTACGCGTATTCCCATAGACGACAGTTCCATGGCATGGCCAAGTATATGGTTCCATACAAATAAGTCGCCATTCAGTCCTGTTTTACCGTCGGGCGTGCGGGTAGACCAGTCGTCATAGTCGGGAGCCCGTCCGTCATGTTTTTCGCCATTACTTAATTTATCGCCTATTCCGATAATAAATATGGCGCCATATTCTTTGGTGATGGCATCCTCGCGTTGCTTGGGCGTAAAGGCAGGATATTTCTGCAATAAGTCTTCTGCATGGATAAAGGAAATCTTCCGGGGCAGAACCGGTTTTATTGCGGGAAACATTTCATAAACCATATATTCCGTACGTACCATAGCGGCATAAATCCGGCAAACAATCTCTTTAAGAAAATCAATCGTACGTTCTTCTTCCTTCATGATACGTTCCCAATCCCATTGGTCTACATATAAGGAATGTAAGTTTCCGAGTTCCTCATCCGAGCGGATCGCATTCATATCCGTATAAATGCCGTATCCTTCTTCAATTCCGTAATCGGCCAATGTAAGGCGTTTCCATTTGGCCAGTGAATGAACGATCTCCGCCTGGGAATCGTTTAAATCTTTGATTGGGAATGTAACGGCTCGCTCCACTCCATTCAGATCATCGTTAATTCCCATTCCTTTTAATACGAATAACGGAGCGGTAACGCGCCTCAATCGCAGTTCCGAAGAAAGATTTTGTTGGAAGAAGTCTTTAATCTTTTTAATACCCAATTCTGTTTGGGAAAGATTTAGCGAGGCATTATATCCTATTGGTTTGATAAGGTAACTCATCTGTTTTTGCGGTATTTTGTGTATATAAATTATGTCCGGCAAAAATAGCTATTAATATAAAAACAGCAAGCATTTTTTCGTTCTTTTATTGCAAAATGACACTAAAAAAGAAAAGAATCCTTTCAAAATGATTGCATAAACCTGTAGGCAAACCATTAGAATACGCAAAAAGTCTTGGAGCAAAGAATTTGTTTTACTGAGAGATTATACCTACTTTTGCACAGTCTTGGCCTGGTAGCTTAGTGAATAGAGCGTCAGATTCCGGTTCTGAAGGTCGTGGGTTTGAGTCCCACCCGGGTCACAAGTTAACAGATTTTTTGATATAGGCGACATTCCGCAAGGGATGTCGCCTATGGTATTTTATATGATTATCAATCGAATAAATAGAATCACGCGTAAGGAAATTTAACATAAGGTGTAGGGAACAAACCTACATTTAGGTAAAATATAGGGATAAAAATGGCAACGTTTAAAGTAATACTCAAGAAAACAAATAAGAAAGGAGAAGCTCCGGTCTATCTTACCTTTATTATATTGAAAGGAAAAAGATTGAAATACCGGTACGATTCAGCATATCCCCCAAAGAATTTGACAAGAAGAAAGGTTATGTCAAACAATCCCATGAATTTTACCTTGACAAAAATCTTCTTATCTCTAATCTTAAGGCTAAAATCAATAACATATTTGTCAAATACAGGTTACGGGACAGGACAGGACATTGACAGTAGATCAGTTCTGGTCTGAGTTTCGTAATCCGGAAGATTTTAAAGATTTCTTTGATTTCTGTAAACATTACCAACGTTTACGGTTCCAGGAACTGGCAGAAGGCACCCAGCGCCATCACAAATCATGTTTAGGTGTACTGAAGAAATTTAAGAATACTATTCATTTTGATGAACTTGAAACTGACCTATTTAGAAGATTTGTATTATACCTGAGGAATGAACGTGGAAACAGTGAAGTCACCATCCGTAAAACACTCAAGTCCATTAATGTGTACCTTAATGAAGCTGTACGACAAGAATATATTAAAGAAAACCCTGTAAATAATATTAGATTACGCGGTTGTCAGGAAACAACAGCAGTGGCATTGAATGAAGCGGAATTATCAACTTTAGTAGATCTATACAATAAAAAAATCTTTGCCGGCACGAAACAGGATGTTTTGGAGTTTTTCCTCTTTATGTGTTTCTCGTCTCTCCATATAGGAGATGCCAGAGAAGTACATATTGATCAGGTTAATGGAGACGTGCTGACTTATATGCGAAAGAAAATGAAGATATCCGGCCCAAATACATTCATATTCCACTTTCTGTTCCAGCTATGAAAATAGTAAAACGGAATATTGGACTCCGTAAAGATGGTAAAATATTCAAAGATTTAATATCTGATGTCAAAATCAGTAGAGATTAAGTCAGTTTATTTTCGTAGCAGAAAGGCTTGTCTGTAATCCTGAAATTGTGCAGTGCAGCACATAGGGCAAAAACTCTTTCAACAAAAAGATTCTTCCTCAAGTGGCATTCGTCTTTGATCGTCCGGTAGCGTTTAATACTTCCGATGGCGTGTTCTACTCTAACCCTGAAAGAAGAAATAATCCGATTGTTTTGCTTTTGCTCGGCAGTCAACTCTTTTCCTCTGGGCTTTTTCTCCGGTTGAACAATCCTAATGCCATCCGGGCGATATCCTTGATAGCCGG
>JAISXD010000028.1 GCA_031270665.1 Tannerellaceae bacterium
TTTCACATGGGTGAGCGAGTCCGGCCATAAAGGTGAGCGGTAGAAAAAATAGTAAGCAAAACAATAAATAATCGTATATAAACCATATAAAAACAATGGGGTGACTACAACTTCACCGCCGCAACTTCCTTCTCTCTGTGTACCAGCGGAAAGATGCAGTCTTCAATGAATTTTCACTCAAACGTGTCGGTCATGCTAGGGAAATAGAAATACCCCTCAAAGTTACAGATAACTTTGAGGGGTATTTCTATTTAGAGAGAGCTTGAAATGCTCTCTGCCTTACTTCACTTCCCAGATTTCGCCGCTCATCAGCAAATCATGCAGCTTGCGGATGGGTTTCTTGGCTTGTACTTGAGCTATCTGTTTTTCTACTTCGGCATCGTAGCAAGGCGCTTCTACGTCTCGGATAACGCCTAAAGCCACCGGCATCTCCCCGCTCATCATGGCCAGCATGGTATGGAGAGTGGCGTCTGGCGTGTGTGCGTCATGTACTAAGATATCGCCCAATGTATATCCGTCCTGACCAATTGTTACGGCTTTTAGTTTCAAACCATCTAATACGATTCCTTTTTCGTTGTCGTTGCCAAACAGCATTTTCTTACCCTGGCGAAGAAAGATCGTACGTTCCGCTCTTGTTTCTCTGGCGGATATTTGCTTGTGGATACCATCATTAAAGATTACGCAGTTTACCAAAACCTCTACTACCGATGTGCCTTTATGCTTTGAACAGGCAGTTAATACCTCCGTTGTATTTTTAAGGTCTACGTCTATCGCCCGGGCAAAGAAATTACCCCTTGCGCCAAAGGTTAGTTCGGCAGGGATAAAGGGGTCTTCCACCGTTCCGTAAGGGGAGCTTTTAGATACAAACCCCCTGTCGGTTGTAGGAGAATATTGCCCCTTTGTAAGGCCATAAATCTTATTATTAAAAAGAACTATATTTATATCTACATTACGCCGCACGGCATGGATAAAGTGATTGCCTCCAATGGCCAGGCAATCGCCATCGCCGGTAGCCAGCCATACGGTTAAGGCGGGATTGGCTGTTTTAACGCCAGTAGCAATGGCCGCCCCACGCCCATGAATGGTATGAAATCCATAGGAATTCATATAATAGGGTAAACGGGAAGAACATCCGATACCGGAGATAACAGCAATGTTTTTAGGGGCAATCCCCTGATCGGCCATTGCCTTATGGATACAGTTCAATACGGCATGGTCGCCACAACCCGGGCACCAACGTACATATTGGTCACTTTTATAATCTTTTGGTTGATATGTTGTTGTTTGTTCCATTTTTTATACCTCCAATAATTTGGTAAATTCTTCAACTAATCTTGATACAATGAAAGGTTGCCCTTTTACACGATTGAATTTGTAAGGAGTAAAGCCGGATACTTTACTACGTAAATAATTGGCAAATTGTCCGTTGTTCTGCTCTGCTACTACTACCTTTTTGTATTTGGTAAAGATCTCAGCCGTATTTTCCGGTAACGGATTGATAAACTTAAAGTGGGCCAACGCTACTTTCTTTCCCTTTTCGCGCATCGTTTCCATAGCTTCACACAAATGACCGAAAGTACCTCCCCACCCTACAATCAATAAGTCGGCATCTTCACCCCCTATCACTTTCTGTTCGGGTATACAACCGGCAATCTTATCTATCTTAGCCTGGCGTGTCGCTATCATTTTCTGATGATTGTAAGGCTCGGTAGAGATAGCGCTTGTATCATAATCTTTCTCTAATCCGCCAATCCGGTGGGCAAAACCTTCCATGCCCGGTATCGCCCAATAACGAACCAATGTCTCCGGGTCGCGGCGATATGGTTTCCAAGGTTCTTCGCCTTTATAATCCGCCGGATAGGCAGGTTTAATGTCTGGATACATATCCAAATCGGGGATCCGCCATGCCGAAGAACCATTAGCCAGAAACGAATCCGTCAGCAAAATAACAGGCGTCATATGCTCAACAGCCAATTTCCCTGCCCAAAAAGCAGCGTCGAAGCAATCTGTGGGCGTAGAGGCTGCGATAACAACAACAGGGCTTTCTCCATTACGCCCGTAAAGAGCCTGGAGCAAATCGGTTTGTTCACTTTTGGTAGGCAATCCTGTAGACGGCCCGCCACGTTGCACATCAATAACAACTAAGGGTAATTCGGCAATCATAGCCAATCCAATGGCTTCGCTCTTTAGGGCCAAACCTGGGCCAGACGTAGACGTAGCAGCCAACGAACCTGCAAAACTTGCTCCAATAGCCGTACAGATACCGGCAATCTCGTCTTCAAACTGGAGCGCCTTAACGCCTAATTCTTTACGGGCAGAAAGCTCTTGCAGAATATCAGTAGCAGGAGTAATCGGATAACTGCCGAGAAACAGTTTCAATCTGGCTTTTTCAGCAGCAGCTATCAAGCCGTAAGAGGTAGCCTTATTGCCATTGATGTCCATATAAAAACCGGGAGCGGCTTTTTTACTTTCTATACGATAGGTAGAAACCGAAGCATGGATGTTGCTACCATAATTATAGCCGTCAGTTAGCGCTTTGATATTGGCTTTCGCGATGGCCGGCTTCTTTGAGAATTTATTTTGTAACATATGTTCGGCTTCGTCTAATGGCCGATCGAACAACCAGCACACCAAACCCAAAGCAAACATATTTTTACAACGAACCGCCGACTTATTATCAAGCCCGAACTCCGCCAGGCCATCCTTCACCATCGTAGTAATTGGCGCAGCAAGTACCTGTGCCGTAAGGCCTAATTCTTTAAAAGGGTCGCCAGTAATAAAGTTCGCCTTATCAAGATCCGCCTTCCCGAAAGAATTGGAATCGATGATAATAATCGAAGTCGGTTTCAGATAATTAACGTTTACCTTTAGAGCCGCGGGGTTCATCGCGACAAGGACATCCGCTCTGTCTCCGGGAGTAAAGATTTTCAGGGAACCCAAATGAACCTGAAAACCGGAAACACCACTCAAAGAACCTTGGGGAGCGCGAATCTCCGCAGGAAAATCAGGAAAAGTAGAAATTTCATTCCCTAAAATAGCCGACAAGTTCGAAAAGATCGTACCGGTTAACTGCATGCCGTCTCCCGAATCCCCCGAGAAACGAACTACAACTTTTTCTAAAGTTGTAACTTTTGTCTGTTCTGCCATAACACTTTTTTTAGTTTTAGCCTTCTGATTAATTGAAACATATTATTGCAAAGTTAAGTAAAACTTCATACATTCCTACCTTTCCTAATCAAAATGCCGATAAATAGATATCCGGATTATTGGATGATATATTAAAATGATTCGACACATAACTATTAACCGGTTTTCCGGAATATATATAGATACCCGAACGGAAACAATTTTCTTCTTTTACCATTGCCTGGATTGAACCGACGTCGCCCAACAGAAGTAATAACGGGACGAGAATATTACTGAATGCCATAGACGTTGTGCGCGCTACCGAATTACTGATATTAGGTTTGCAATAATGTAATACGCCAAATTGTTCGAACACTTCCGGGTCGGAAACAGAGAGGTAACAAGTCGTTTCAAAACAGCCACCCTGGCTTATACGTAAATCAATAATTAGCGCCCCTTTTTTCATCGTACGGATCAGGTCGGCGGCAATCATATATTTCCGTTGTACATTAATATAGCTCATCGCCCCAATAACCACATCGGCCGTACGAAAAGCATTATGCAATACCTTCGGATGAAAGTTGGAAGTAAAGACTTTTAGCCCTAACGCATTTTGAATCATTCGTAATTTATTGATGTCATTATCAAATATCTTCACGGTAGCTCCCATGCCTAAAGCAGCGCGTGCAGCCACCGTTCCCGCAGAGCCGGCGCCGATGATAATCACTTCGGTAGGAGCAATACCCGGAATACCGCCTAGCAAAACACCTTTCCCCCCTTGCGTATTACTTAATAGAACCGACGCAATCGTAATGGAAGCCGTCCCCTCTATTTCGGAAATAACATTTAACACCGGAGACCTTTTTTGCCCGTCTATCATGAGTTCGTAAGCAATGACATTCATCCGTTTCGCCATCATCATTTCATAAGCCTCTTGTTTGAACATCCCAAACTGGAGCATTGAAAACAAGGTTGTCCGTGGCTTCATCAAAGCCACCTCCGAAGGTAAAGGGGGAAGTATTTTCAATAGAAGGTCTGCCTGGTAAACTTCCTGCGGGCTGGAAACAATCTCTGCCCCGACTTCCGAAAAATGATTATCCGAATAGTTAATACCCAATCCGGCGTCCGTTTCAATCAGAACATGATGGCCAGCGTCCGTCAGTATATCCACGGCCTCGGGAGTGAGGGCCAAGCGTCGTTCTCCTCCGGTCTTTTCACAAGGAATACCTATAAGCAAATGGCTATTCACCTTGCTAAGTTCTTTCAATAACTCCTGTGGAATATACCCTCCTTGTAAATGTGTTGAACCCATTCTATTTAATTTTTACCTTTATAACAATTTCTTTAGTGCGCATGTTAGTACATTAACGCCATTATCTGTAAGCATTTTTTCAGCGTCGAATATCACCAAAGCCTGCTTGTACCAGAGATCTCTTTTTTCCAAATTATCTGTTATAAATTGTTTAAGATTCTCGCCGAAAAGCCCTTTTAAAACAGGGCGGGTATGCTTTACAAGCTCTAACCGTTTAGCCAGTTCAGCTGAAGATGTTTTCAAATAAACGGTTGTCCCTGTTTGATTCATATAAGACATATTGTCGAAAAAACAAGGAGTCCCTCCGCCGGTTGAAATCACCACATCTTCAATCATCCCTGCTTCGCGTAACAATTTACATTCAATATCACGAAAAACAGCCTCTCCTTTTTCTTCAAAAAGTCGCCTTACTGTCTTATGGTAGCGGGCTTCGATATAATGGTCAAGGTCTATAAACGATAAATTCATCTGCCTGGCAAGTTCCTTTCCCACGGTGGTTTTACCAGCTCCCATATAACCTATCAGATAAATACGTTTCATCTCATACCTACTTTATTCTTTTCACTTCCCGACGTCTTTTCACAATAGAATCCTGCATTGATTTTGTACATACATTGACTTGGTTTATCAATTCTCCTATTTCCTGAATCACTTGCTCTTCTTTTGATATTTGGAAACTGACTAAATAGATAGCATTTATAAACTTTATCATTTCAAAAAAAGCATCATCCACTAAAGGGCGGATTCTCCTCATTTTATCTTCCTTATTCCTTTTCTGTTTCTCATTCAAGCGTTCGCCATATAGCTGGTTGCATTTATTATTCGCTTCTTTTAATTTATCAATCACCAATAATAAATCTAACTTTTTTAATATGTCCTGATATTTTTCCTGATTCATCTCTTCTATAAAAGAAAAAACCAAGGCTGTATTCTCTAATGCATTCGCCCGGTGTGCATTTTTATAGGGTTCCAAGCCTTCATACAATTCTTCCCAATAGGCTTTTATAGTTGCATCCGGATGAAACCTCATATTTTCAATTGTTCTTTTTATAAAAACAAAAAACTCATCCCGTTTTTTATTGGCTATCTGAATATCCTTCGTCTCCTCAAATCCCCTGTTACGCGAATAAGCGTCATCCTCTTTTTTAAAAAGGCGTTCATACACCAAACGCTGTTCTTCCATTTTATATTCTTTAGCGAGCAGAGGAGATATCATATGTAAGATTTTCGAATGATAATCATAATGTTCGCCATCTCTCACAAGACGAAAGCTGGGTCGGTTAATTTCTTTCACTTTATTCATATTTCATTTATTAAATAATACCATTCATAAATTATTCTTTTAAAAAAATAATTATTCTCATCTCAATTTTTATTTTTCGTAGATAGATTAAGTAGAAAAAGCTCAATCAAATATTAAATCTGCACCTGCAAATATAATAAACATCTTTAATAAAAAAGATAAATCTAAAAAAGATATGTGAATTCAAAATAAATTAACCTAATTCATCTACAGATAGCCGTATATTAGACTATATATAATATTTTTTGGCATAATTTTACATTTAATGATATAATAGGCATATTTTTTATATTTTATTGTATGAATATATAATTATAACATTCGATTACAGTTACAGCGGACTTGTAGATAATATTGTTAATATATAAATCTATTTGTATTTATATCTATATTGAAAATTACAACATCAATTTGTTACCAAAAAGACCTTTCTATCGCCTTCAATAAATCCGATTACATTGTCGGAAACTGTTTTTGCCATTTCAAAACGCGCTTTTTCGGTTTGTGTACCAATATGAGGAGTCAAAACCACATTTCCTAACTCCAAAAGCTCAGGCACGGGAAAATCGCCAAATTCGAAAACATCTAAAGCAGCTCCTCTTATATAATTGTTCTTCAAAGCATTAAGCAAAGCATATTCATTCACTAAGGCTCCTCTGGCTGTGTTAATAAGAATAGCAGACGATTTCATCGATTTTAATGCTTTTTCATCGATTATATGATAGGTTTCGGGTGAATACGGCGCATTTATCGATAGAAAGTCAGACTCCTTCAATAAATCGTCGAAAGAAACGTAGGTTACGTTCAATTTTGTTTCTTCCTCAATATCTAATTGCCTGCGATTATGATAGATAATTTCCATTCCGCAAGCTCTTGCTCTTTTACATAGGGCTTTCCCAATGCGTCCCATCCCTAAAATTCCCAATGTTTGTCCGGTAATAGAAGTTCCCATATTATTTAAAATTCCTATTTTCATCGTATCACGTTGGATTCGAAGTTCTCTGTCACATTCTGTTATACGCCTTGCTGCATCAATCATTAATCCAAGTGCCAGATTCGCTGTTGGAGCAATAACTGGATCGGGAGTATTGGCTACAGCTATACCCCTTTTCAACGCATATGCAACATCTATATTATTGTATCCCACCGCATAATTGGCAATAAGGCGTAACTTGGGTGCCTTATCTATTAGCTCTTTATTTACCGGAAAATTAAACATCGGACATAACACATCATACGATGGAATCATTGCCATTACTTCTTCAAAAGAAAAATCTCTTCTCTCAGGGTGTGTTACATCGTATCTATTGAATAATTCAATAAAACCGTCCCGATACATGTCATACGTCATCAATACTTTCATAATCTATACTTTTTCTACCTGAATTAATAAAGACAAAGATAAGATATTTATCCCATAAATCAACACTAAATAGCAGCATATCAAGCATATCCCAACGTATTTGATGAATATTAGCCCCCAAATTCAGCGATTATTTTCATGCAAGCTTCCCCTTTGTCCGAAAAAACCCGGTATTTTATACTTAAGGAGGGGATATGATTTTTTCTTTCGCGTTCCGGGTTACGGCTTCCTTATGTCGGGGTTATCTAAATCAGACGTATAAGTATCAATATATGAATAAGATTTATTATTTTTGTAATAAAAAGAAAGAAGATGGTATTAAATTATATATGGATAGGGTTCTTTCTCATTGCATTTGTCGTTGCTTTAGGTAGGCTCATAATAGATAAAGATGTAACCGTATTTACTGAAATCATAGATGCTTCTTTTGCTTCGGCTAAATCAGGATTTGAGATTTCAATCAGTCTGACAGGTATTTTAACCCTTTGGCTGGGGATTATGAAAATTGGAGAAAAAGGTGGATTAATACAGGCATTTGCCCATTTAGCGTCACCTATTTTCAGCAAATTATTCCCTGAAATACCCCGAAACCATCCTGTTACCGGTTCTATTCTTATGAATATTTCAGCAAATCTATTGGGTTTGGATAATGCTGCTACGCCTATGGGATTGAAAACAATGCAGCAACTCCAGGAATTAAACAAGAAAAAGGAAAAAGCCAGCAATGCGATGATCATGTTTCTGTGTATCAATGCATCAGGATTAACGATTATACCCATAACAATCCTCATATACAGGGCTCAATTAGGGGCGGCCAATCCTCCCGATGTATTTCTACCTATTTTATTGGCCACATTCATCTCTACAATTGTTGCTATTTTGGGCGTTTGTTATAAACAACAGATTAATATCTTTCAGCGAAACCTCCTTTTATTCTTCGGAATAATGGGATTTTTTATCGGTGGTTTAATCACTCTTTTCTATGCAATGGAACAAGAAAAAGTAACGTTATACGCTACATTAACGGCCAATATTACCCTTTTTACAGTGATTTGCGGCTTTATTATCAGTGGCATAAGAAAAAGAATCAATGTATATGACGCCTTCATTGAAGGCGCTAAAGAGGGCTTTAAAACGGCTATAACAATCATTCCTTATTTAGTGGCCATACTTGTAGGTATAGGCGTTTTCCGGGCTTCAGGAGTCATGGATTTCCTTATTGAAGGCGTACGTTCCGGTATCTCTTATGCAGGATTAGATACAAGATTTGTAGAAGCCCTCCCAACGATGTTTATGAAACCGTTAAGTGGCAGCGGGGCAAGAGGAATGATGATTGATGCAATGAATACGTATGGAGCCGATTCCTTCGTCGGGCGACTTGCATGTATTGTACAAGGTTCTACGGATACCACATTTTATATTGTAGCCTTATATTACGGCAGCGTGGCAATACGTAATACCCGGTATACAATACAAATTTCATTACTGGCAGATTTAGTTGGCGCAATCGCATCTGTATTGTTAGCCTATATGTTCTTTGGTTAATTATATTTTGTTATGGCAATTAATTATTATACAGCAGACATAAAGCTTCCTCCTATAAAAAAGAGAGTTGTAAGTTCTTGGATTAAAGGGGTTGTAAGCCTTTTTGAGAAGAAAACAGGAGATATTTCATATATCTTCTGTACGGATGAAAAGATACTGGAAATAAATAAACAATATCTTAATCATGATTATTACACAGATATCATCACATTTGATTATTCTGAAAAGAAGATCATTTCAGGAGATATCTTTATCAGCATCGATACGGTGAGAAGCAATTCGAAAAAATATAAAACCCTTTATATGGAAGAACTTCACCGGACGATTATTCATGGCGTATTACATCTCTGCGGCGTTGATGATAAAGGACCCGGAGAACGTGAAATAATGGAAAATTACGAAAACCAAGCACTTCTGCTTTTACCGGAAGAAGTCTATAAAACAGACAATATATGATTTTTAAGTATGATATAATAGTTGTCGGCGCAGGGCATGCAGGATGTGAAGCAGCGGCTGCAGCGGCCAACTTAGGTTCAAAAACGCTCCTCATTACAATGGACATGAATAAGATTGCCCAAATGAGTTGCAATCCGGCTGTCGGAGGTATAGCGAAAGGGCAAATTGTCCGCGAAATAGATGCTCTCGGAGGATATATGGGGATTATTACGGACGAAACAGCAATACAATTCCGCATGCTTAACAGGAGCAAAGGGCCGGCCATGTGGAGCCCAAGAGCTCAAAGTGACAGAACACGCTTCATAGAAGCATGGAGAAATATATTGGAAAACAAAGAAAACCTTTATATATGGCAAGATATTGTAAATAGCTTATTGATCGAAAATAAGACTGTTATGGGAGTTAAAACCGCTTTAGGCATTGAATTTAGAGCGAAAAGCGTCATCCTGACAAACGGAACGTTTCTCAATGGACTAATGCATATTGGAAGGACTCAGATAAAAGGCGGACGCCTTTCAGAGCCTGCTACAACCGGCATAACAGAACAATTGGTCTCACTAGGAATTAAATCAGAACGAATGAAAACGGGGACGCCCGTCCGTATTGACGGAAGAAGCGTTCATTTTGAAGAACTAACAGCACAGCCGGGAGAGAATGATTTTCACAAATTTTCGTATCTGGAATCTTCCAAACGTACATTAAAACAACTCAACTGCTGGACGCTTTACACGAATGAAACATGCCATGATATACTCCGCGAAGGACTACCTGATTCGCCATTATACAATGGTCAAATCCAAAGCATCGGTCCTCGTTATTGCCCAAGTATAGAAACGAAGATCGTTACCTTTGCCAATAAAACACAGCATCAACTTTTTCTGGAACCGGAAGGCGAGTACACACAAGAATATTACCTGAATGGCTTCTCTTCCTCGCTTCCACTCGATATTCAGTTAAAAGCGCTGCAAGCAATATCCGCTTTTCGAGATATTCAGATTTACAGGCCCGGTTATGCGATCGAATATGATTTCTTTGACCCTACTCAATTACAATATACATTAGAAACCAAGCAAATTAAAAACCTGTTTTTCGCCGGGCAAATAAATGGCACAACCGGATACGAGGAAGCTGCCGGGCAAGGATTGATAGCCGGCATCAACGCCCACATTAATTGCCATGGCAGCAATCCTTTCATCTTAGGAAGAGACGAAGCCTATATCGGCGTCCTTATTGACGATTTAGTAACCAAAGGAATAGACGAACCATATCGTATGTTTACTTCCAGAGCTGAATACAGGATACTTCTTCGTCAAGACGATGCAGATATGCGCCTAACAGAAAAATCGCATAAAATAGGACTGGCGAAAGAAGAACGGTATAAGCTTTTACAAAAGAAGAAAACCTGCAGGGACGCTCTCATTTCTTTCGCCGAAAACTACTCTGTAAAACCTCAACACATAAATAGCGGCTTAGAAGCATTAGGAACTACCCCTCTACCTCATGGGTGCAAATTAATAGACTTGGTTGCCCGCCCTCATATCAGTTTAAACAAACTGGCTACATTAATTCCTGCTCTTAAAGACGAATTAAAAAAGATGCCCAAAAACCGCAAAGAAGAAACTATTGAAGCGGCAGAGATACTAATCAAATACAGCGGATATATAAAGAGAGAACGCATTATTGCAGATAAAACAAGACGTCTTGAGAACATAAATATCAAAGGGAAGTTCAACTATAGTAACATACAATCACTATCCACTGAAGCCAGGCAGAAGCTCGCAAAAACAAACCCGGACACAATCGCGCAAGCAAGCAGAATTCCAGGCATTTCACCAAGTGATATATACATACTACTTATCCTCTTAGGAAGATAAATCACCTAAATGTTCCACGTGAAACGCAAACTAAGATGAATAACAACATTGCAAGAGACACAGAAAGTTCCAATAGCGATTATAAGAAAAGACTCTCTTTGATTATCTCTGTAATTCCCGAGAAACCAGGATGTTATCAATATTTTGACAATAAAGGGACGGTTATATATGTAGGGAAAGCCAAAAATCTCAAAAAAAGAGTATCCTCTTACTTCAACAAAACACTCGACAATCGTAAAACATATATCTTAGTAAAGCAAATACGAGATATTAAATACATTGTGGTAGACACAGAGGAAGATGCGCTTCATTTAGAGAACAGTTTAATCAAACAATACCTCCCTCGTTACAACGTAATGCTGAAAGACGACAAAACATATCCGTCTATTGTTTTAAAAAACGAATACTTTCCACGCATCTATCAAACACGAAACCTTGTGAAAGACAGGTCTCTGTATTTTGGACCATATTCGTCTGTTTACACAGCCAAAGTGATGTTGCAAATGCTTAAAGAATTATATCCAATAAGAACCTGTAAATATCCTCTCTCCCCAGAAAACATACGACAAGGGAAGTATAAAGTATGTCTGCAATATCATATAAAAAGGTGCAAAGGACCCTGTGAAGGATATCAATCTTTAGAAGAATATAACGAAAATATAAGCCAGATAAAAGAAATACTGAAAGGAAATATTTCTAAAATCAGCCGGTTATTATTTGATCTGATGAAGGAACTATCTTCCGAATTAAGGTTTGAAGAAGCGCAACTCATAAAAAACAAATACGACGCCATAGAAAATTACCGGGCAAAATCAACAGTCGCCCCCCCTATGCTTACCAATATTGATGTTTTTTCATTTACCGATAATGATAAATCTGCCTATATCAATTATATGCACATTGGTAACGGGGCTATTGTACAGGCATACACTTTTGAATATAAGAAGAAGCTTGACGAAGCTAAAGAAGAACTTCTCGGATTAGGTATCATTGAAATGCGTACAAGATTTAAGAACAATGCACGTGAAATCATAGTCCCGTTTATGCCGGATATTGAATCTTCAGAGAACTTTCAATTCATTATTCCACAAAAGGGGGATAAAAAGAAACTATTAGAATTATCAGAACAAAATGTAAAACAATACAAACTTGATAAACTCAAACAAGCAGAAAAACTAAATCCAGAACAACGCACAACACGTATTCTCACAACCATGCAAAAAGATTTACATATGAATATACTCCCCATGCACATTGAATGTTTCGACAATTCTAATATACAGGGTACAAATCCTGTGGCAGCATGTGTTGTATTTAAAAAGGCCAAACCGTCTAAAAAGGATTACCGTCATTTTCATATCAAAACGGTTATTGGGGCTAATGATTTTGCATCCATGCAGGAAGTTGTAGAACGCCGTTATACAAGGCTTTCGGAAGAAAACCAGGAATTACCCCAGCTCATCATTATTGACGGGGGGAAAGGACAGCTCAATGCGGCTACTGAAATCATCAGGAACCTTGGGCTTTTAGATAGAATTACAATTATCGGGCTTGCCAAACGATTGGAAGAAATCTTTTTTCCTAACGACCCCATTCCTTTAATATTGGATAAAAACTCCGAAACATTAAAGATAATCCAGCAATTAAGGGATGAGGCCCATCGATTCGGAATCACATTCCACCGGCAATTAAGAAGCAAAAAACAAACCGTTTCGGAATTAGATGAGATTAAAGGGGTAGGAGAAAAAACAAAAACAATCCTTTTAAGAAAATATAAAAGTGTAAAACGAATAAAAGAAGCTCCGGAAAATGAATTGAAAGAATTAATCGGAGAAACGAAAGCTACAGCATTAATCAATGAATTAAAAAAATAAGATGAAAACAGTTATACAACGGGTTAAACGGGCGTCTGCTACTATCGATGGTAACATAAAATCAAAAATAGATACCGGATTATTGGTATTAATTGGCATTGAAGATAGTGATAATCAGGATGATATCGATTGGTTGGCAAAGAAAATAGTCAACCTGCGCGTATTTGACGATGAACAGGGTATTATGAATCGCTCACTAATAAAAATAAACGGAGAACTAATGATTGTAAGCCAATTTACACTACACGCTTCCGTTAAGAAAGGAAACCGCCCTTCATACATCCGGGCGTCTAAGCCTGATGTGGCTATCCCTCTCTATGAAGCATTTTGTAAGAAAACAGAAGAAATTACAGGAAAAAAGGTAGCAACCGGAACATTTGGAGCAAATATGCAGATAGAATTAACAAACGATGGGCCGGTTACTATTATCATAGACACTAAAAACAAAGAATAAATGAACAAAGAATCAGAAATAACAATAAAAGAAGCGCAGGAGAGAGTAGACCAATGGATTAAAAACTATGGTAAACGATACTTTAATGAGCTGACTAACATGGCGATATTAATGGAAGAAGTAGGAGAAGTCGCTCGTATAATAGCCAGGAAATACGGAGAACAATCTTTTAAAGAAAGCGATAAACAGTATGATTTGGGCGATGAAATAGCGGATGTACTATGGGTTCTCCTCTGCTTAGCCAATCAAACAGGTATTGATTTAACAACAACTTTCGAAAAAAATCTTAAAAAAAAGACAAACCGGGATAATACACGGCATTTAAACAACAATAAATTATAAGTAATATGGATAAGTATCAGGAAGCATTAAGCAAATTCAAACCAGCAGGTAGCGAAGTACAAATTAAAGAAGAAGTAGATAAAATTCTGCGAGTACATGGGCAAGAGAATTTCACAGCCGAAATTCTTACATTCTTACATGGTTGCATAGATATAACGTCTTTATCAACAACCGATACGAAAGAGAGCATTTGGACATTAGTAAATCATGTGAACGATTTTGAAAGATTACACCCTAATATTCCAAACGTAGCGGCTATCTGTACCTACCCAATCTTTATCGAAACTGTAAAACAGACGCTCACAGCGCAAAATGTTGAAATAGCAGCCGTAGCAGGTGGATTCCCATCTTCCCAGACCTTTGAAGAAGTTAAAATAGCGGAGGTTGCATTGGCTGTTATGCATGGTGCAGACGAAATAGATACAGTTTTAAATATAGGATTATTGCTTGAAGAGAATTATCAGGAATTAGCCGAAAATATCCAGGAAATTAAAGCAAGCGCACACGATGCCACCCTTAAAGTCATCTTAGAGACCGGAGCATTGAAATCAGCTAATAATATACAACGAGCAACGATAATTTCAATATATTCAGGTGCAGATTTTATAAAATCATCAACAGGTAAAGAATATGAAGGCGCAACACCTGAATCTGTTTATACTATATGTCAGGTAATTAAACAATATCATGAATTAACCGGACGACAAATCGGCATAAAAATAGCAGGAGGCGTAAGAAAGGCGGAAGATGCCGTCAGATATTATACGATTGTAAAGAGTATTTTAGGCAAAAAATGGTTGGATAAAGCCTATTTCAGGATTGGGGCAAGCAATTTAGCAACAAATATAGTCCATCGTATTGGAGAATAACACATAAATAAACGAATCTTGTAGTTTTCTCTATTTTTCTCTTTCTATGATATAATCGGCAAGTTCTATCAGGCTATTGCGGGCATCGGAGTGTGGGAGTTTGTACATAACTTCAAGCACTTTATCGCGATATTCCTTCATTTTTAATTCGGCATACTCAATCCCACCGTTTTCTTTGGCAAATAAGATCAGTTCGGCAATATGATTGGGGGTAAAATCTTTATTTTCTATCAACTGCAAAAAATAAGAAGAATCATCGCCATCTGATTTTCGTAAAGCATATAATAAAGGCAGGGTTACTTTTCCTTCTAAAATATCATTGCCGGTAGGTTTGCCTATATTCAGATTTGAATAGTAATCAAAAATATCATCTTTAATCTGGAAACAATAGCCAAGATACTCCCCTATCTGTCTGCAATACGTAATTAATTCGTCTGATGCGCCAGCTGTAATGGCTCCGATTTCAGTACAGGCGGAAATCAGCATAGCCGTCTTCTTCTTAATTACCTCCAAATAAGAATCTTCATCTAAGATAATATCTTCTACTACTTCTAATTGACGAATCTCTCCTTCCGATAATGCGCGCCCCACTTCCGAAACAATATACATGATACGCAAATCGCCTGTCTGAATCGAACGTATTAATGCAGACGACAAAACATAATCGCCCACCAGCACAGATACGCGATTATCAAAAAAAGCATTTAGGGAAGGAACGCCCCTACGTTGTTTCGTATTATCGATCACATCATCATGAATCAGGCTCGCCGTATGTAACTGCTCTAATAGTACGGCCGAATTTATTGTGTTTTCCGTAACCTTACCACAAGCCTTGGCTGTTAGTAAAACAAGCAACGGGCGAATATGCTTGCCCGATGACAACATTATCTTATCAATAGCAGATTGCAACAACAAAGTTGAACTTGACAGCGAACTTACAAATTCATCCTTAAAGCACTTAAACTCGGCATTTACCGGCTCCTCAATAATTTTTCTTTTATCCATAGTCGCTTAAAGACGAGCAAAAATAAGAAAAACTATTGAGTAAGACGCTTTTTTCGTACATTTACCGTCAATTGTCTTACTAAATCCTGTTAATTGTAATGAAACTATTCTTGATAGATGCCTATGCTTTAATATACAGATCGTATTATGCTTTTATTAAAAATCCGAGAATTAACTCCAAGGGGACGAATACATCCGCCATTTTCGGATTTGTCAATAGCCTGGAAGATGTACTGAAAAGAGAGAATCCCAGCCATATGGCTGTTGGCTTCGACCCTGCCGGCCCCACTTTCCGGCACGAAGTGTACGAACAGTATAAAGCGCAACGCGAAGAAACGCCGGAAGTCATACGCGAATCTGTTCCGATTATCAAAAATATAATTGAGGCTTATAACATTCCTATTATTGAAGTTCCCCGGTATGAGGCGGATGATGTAATTGCCACCGTTGCCAAACAAGCTGAAAAGGAAGGGTTCCAGGTATATATGATGACGCCGGACAAAGACTATGGGCAGTTGGTTTCGAACCATATCTTTATTTATCGCCCTAAATACGGTGGTGGGTATGAAACCATGGGGGTAAAAGAGGTATTGGAGAAATTCTCTATCCAATCTATTGATCAGGTAAAAGACCTACTTGGATTGATGGGAGACAGTTCAGATAATATTCCGGGTTGCCCGGGAGTAGGAGAAAAAACAGCCGTTAAATTGCTGGAAGAATTTAATACGATTGAAAACTTACTCGAAAATACAGCTAAATTAAAAGGGGCCTTGCAAAAGAAGATTATTGAAAATGCGGAACAAATTCGCTTTTCAAAATTCCTGGCAACCATCATAACAGATGTCCCGGTAACCTTCGATGCAAGAAAATGTATCCTTGAAAAACCGGACGAAAAGAGGCTTGCTGAAATTTACACCGCATTAGAGTTTCGGACATTTTTTACCAAATTAAGAGAAGACGAAAAGAAACCGGTACAAAATACCCCTACACAAGGCCTGCTCTTTGCCGAATTTGCGCCCGAAAGCACAGTTGCTCTAAAAAATTCGAGTCTCGCGGACTTAAACTCAACCTCTCATACATACTTTATTGCTGATACAGAGGAAGAAATAACCCAATTAAGCGCCTTTTTATCTGAACAGAAAAAATTTGCTTTTGACACAGAAACAGACGGAATCGACCCCTTATCGGCCAATTTAGTAGGCATGTCATTTGCCGTAAAAGAGAACGAAGCCTGGTACACTCCTGTTCCGATAGATAAAAATGAAGCTGCAAAAATAGTGTCACTCCTCTCCTACCCTTTACAAAATACGGAAATTCAAAAAATCGGACAAAACATTAAGTTCGATATGCTTGTCCTACGCAAATACGGCGTAAAAGTTGCAGGGCCTCTCTTTGATACGATGATTGCCCATTATTTATTAAATCCCGAACTAAGGCATGGAATGGATTATCTGGCCGAAACGTATTTAAAGTACAAAACCATACATATAGAAGAACTAATTGGCCCCAAAGGAAAACATCAGCACTCCATGCGCCATGTCCCGATAAACAAAATAGCCGAATATGCTGCTGAAGACGCCGACGTAACACTCAAACTTAAAAACTATTTTGAACCCGAACTAAAAAAACAAGGTATCGAGCCGCTCTTCTACAACATAGAAATGCCATTAATATTCGTCCTGGCAGAAATGGAAGAAGCGGGCGTTACATTAGATACGGAAGCGCTTAAACAATCTTCCGAAGTATTAACAAAAGAATTGATCCGGTTAGAGAAAGAAATACATAAATTGGCAGGCATTGAATTTAATATCAATTCAGCCAAACAGGTAGGAGAAATACTCTTTGAAAAACTCAACATAGAAGAGAAAGTCAAAAAAACAAAAACCGGTAGTTACAGCACAAGCGAAGACATTCTTGAAAAGCTACGCACTAAACACCCGATTGTAGGCAAACTATTGGAATATAGAGGTGTGAAGAAATTACTCAGTACCTATATTGATGCACTGCCAAAATTGATAAACCCGAATACAGGCAAAGTACATACCTCTTTCAACCAAACAGTTACGGCAACCGGGCGATTGAGTTCCACCAATCCCAACCTTCAAAACATTCCCATCCGTGATGATATGGGGCGAGAGATTCGTAAAGCGTTTATCCCCGAAAATGAAGATTGCCTATTCTTCTCGGCAGACTATTCCCAAATAGAGTTACGTATTATGGCGCATTTAAGCGGAGACGAACATATGATTTCCGCCTTCCGGAGTGGCGAAGACATCCATGCTGCCACAGCCGCCAAAATATATGGAGTCAGCTTGAACGATGTAAGCAAAGACATGCGCCGAAAAGCCAAAACAGCCAATTTCGGTATCATATACGGTATTTCAGTATTCGGACTGTCCGAACGCTTGAATATACCTCGCGCAGAATCTAAAGAACTGATTGAAGGATATTTCCGTACTTATCCAAGTGTTCGGGATTATATGGATAAAAGCATCAAAGAAGCCAAAGAAAAGGGATTTGTAGAGACCCTGTTCAAACGAAAAAGGTTCCTCCCCGACATCAACTCAAACAACGCCATCGTAAGAGGTTATGCCGAACGAAATGCCATCAATGCTCCCATACAGGGCAGCGCCGCCGACATCATCAAAGTAGCCATGGTAAATATTTATAATCGATTTGAAAAAGAACAACTTAAAAGCAAAATGATCCTCCAGGTACACGACGAATTAAACTTTAACGTATGGAAAGATGAACTTGATACAGTAAAGAAAATAGTACTGGAAGAAATGGAAAACGTCATCAAGTTACAAGTCTCCCTAATCGCCGATTATGGCGAAGGTAACAACTGGCTGGAAGCGCATTGATTTCTATGTTTCATGTGAAACAAATCTATTCGGTTTGTCTTAAATAAATAACTATCTTTGTATCTGAATAAGTTATAATAATCAATAAAACAACGAAATAAATGGCATTACAATGTGGTATCGTAGGCCTTCCGAATGTAGGAAAATCTACTCTTTTTAATTGTTTATCAAACGCAAAAGCGCAATCAGCCAATTTCCCTTTCTGTACAATAGAACCTAATGTAGGTGTAATCACAGTTCCCGACGAACGTTTAAATAAACTGGCAGAACTGGCGCATCCGGAAAAGATAGTTCCTACGACAGTAGAAATAGTAGATATTGCCGGACTCGTAAAAGGAGCCAGCAAAGGGGAAGGATTAGGGAATAAATTTCTGGCCAACATCCGCGAAACAGACGCTATCCTTCATATACTCCGCTGTTTTGACGACGATAATATCACACACGTAGACGGTAGTGTTAATCCTGTCCGGGATAAAGAAATCATTGATGCGGAACTACAGATAAAAGACCTTGAAACAATAGACAGCCGCCTTGCCAAAGTACAAAAACAAGCGCAGACCGGAGGCGACAAACAAGCGAAACTGGCATATGACGTACTTGTTAGATTCAAAGAAGCATTAGAACAGGGAAAAAGCGCCCGTACAGTAACATTCGATACAAAAGACGAACAAAAAAGCGCCCGTGAATTATACTTGCTTACCAATAAGCCGGTTATGTATATCTGCAATGTAGACGAGGCAAGCGCCGTATCGGGAAATAAATATGTAGATGCCATCCGCGAAGCCGTAAAAGAAGAAAACGCAAAAATACTGATCGTAGCCGCCAAGATAGAAAGCGAAATCGCAGAGTTTGAAACCTATGACGAACGGCAGATGTTTCTTGCCGAGATAGGTTTGGAAGAATCAGGCGTAAACCGCCTGATTAAGTTGGCTTACAAACTACTCAACTTAGAGACATTCCTCACTGCCGGCCCACAGGAAGTACGTGCCTGGACCTACCTAAAAGGCAGCAAAGCCCCTCAATGCGCCGGCGTTATCCATACCGACTTTGAGAAAGGCTTTATTCGCGCCGAAGTAATCAAATACGAAGACTTCATCAAATACGGCTCCGAAGCCGCCGTAAAAGAAGCCGGCAAAATGAGCGTAGAAGGCAAAGAATACATCGTACAGGACGGCGACATCATGCACTTCCGCTTCAATGTATAAAAAGACTTGAACCATCGATACTAAATATCCTCATAATGATATGAAAAATAACAAATTATATGAAACGTATTCTTAATTCAGCCTTATGCCTGCTTTTCGGATTTGTTTTTTTGCAGGCGCAAAATACTCCGGTAACCAGTGTTCTGAAGATAATAGACATCACTACCGGTAAAACGGACATCCTGAAAGAATTTCCCTACCTGATTGAAGCGCCCAACTGGACAACAGACGGGCAATGGCTAATTTACAACAGTAAAGGGAAACTGTATAAATTATCCCCTGCTTCGCCGGGCGAACCGGTTGAAATCAATACGGGATACGCTACCCATTGCAACAACGACCATGTACTGTCAGCCGACGGCAAACAAATAGCCATCAGTCACGGAACAAAAGAAGACGGACAGTCACGCGTTTATACCTTGCCGATTGAAGGAGGCGCTCCAAGGCTTATCACCCCATTAGCACCCAGTTACCTGCACGGTTGGAGTCCCGATGGAAAAGAATTGGCCTACTGCGCCGAGAGGAATGATAATTTTGACGTCTACGTAATCCCGGTCGAAGGGGAAGAAGAAAAACGCCTCACCACCGCCGAAGGGTTAGACGACGGCCCCGAATATTCTCCCTGCGGAAAATACATCTGGTTCAATTCCACACGCAGCGGCCTGATGCAAGTCTGGCGAATGAAAGCCGACGGCAGCGAACAAATCCAAATAACAAAGGACGAAACCCGCAATTCATGGTTCCCCCATGTATCACCCGACGGAGAATTAGTAGCTTACATCGCCTATAAAAAAGGTGATGTAGAACCCCACTCCCACCCTGCCAACAAAAACGTAGAGTTACTCCTCATCCCATCCAAAGGCGGCGAAGCCAAAATCCTCGCCACCCTGTTCGGCGGACAAGGAACCATCAATGTAAACTCATGGGCTCCAGACAGCAAACACTTCGCTTTCGTTAGCTATCAAATAAAATAAAAAACCCTCAACTTTTCATTATTATTGTTTATCACTATTGACCAACTAAAATATTGAAAAAAAAGGGGAGTACTTCCTTTTGGTATCATTACGAGATTGTAATTTTATTTCAGTCAAAAAAAATTAGTTGATCAATAGCGATTATAATTTTCTTTATAGAGCCATATTATTTCAATAATAAGTCTATCTTTACCGCTGGCTCGACAGGATCGATGGATGGATCTATGGTGTTGTCAATGGATATGTTAAGATGGAACCGCAAATTCAAACCAAAGGAGAAAACCCTTGGGAAAACCCGTTTGGCGCCGAAGGATATCGCCGTTTAAAAACAAGTTGGAGGCAAGTACAACCATACAATAATTATTGTCCTTCCATAGGAATTAAAGGTGGCGCCGATGAGCGGTTTGGAGGAAAAGCCCCGGTAGGATGTGTAGTTGTGGCAATGGGCCAGATAATGGCATACTATTCATGGCCGACACAAGGGTCTTATATCAGGAATCATGGATTCAGCGGCAAAACCAATATACTGTCTGCCTACTTAACTGGAGCCAGATGACGTCCGCATTCAGTGCGAGAAACCTTTCTAACGTAGGCAAAAATCTGCTGGCCGAAACAGGTTATAAAACTCGTATGATCTATAATTCAAGTCGTTCCGGTACTTCTTCAGAAAATGCTCTCGAGGTATTCAAATATATGGGTTACAAAAACAGCATTCAGTGTTTAAACGGTTCAATTCCTCCTACTATTGTTAAGGATAACATTCGCCGTAATCTTCTGGTATATGTAGGAGGAATCACTGAAAATAGGGGACACGCATTTATTATTAATGGGTATACATCTTATAGTAAATCACCTGTCCGCCATGTATATTATGTAACAGCGGCAAAACAGTATGAAAATCAGGATGGTTGGTATCGATATGTTGAGAATGTGTTTGAATATGAATATGAGCATACATTTATTTACAATATTGAGCCTGATTATAGCAAAAAAGGGAAAATAAACAACTACTGGAGAATATAAAAAGTAAAAAAGGAAGTAAAATAACTCCCTTTTCTTATTCATGTCATTAAATCATCGGTATAAAACCATTCGGAGTATAAAGGAACCGAATCCTGGTAGAATAATAACACCAAATAGTAAATTCTTCACTAAGATATACCCCACCGTCTTCTTCATATTTTTCAGCCAACGAAGAACAAAGAGCATCAAATAGTTCAGCGCTAACATTTTCTTCGAATATCACGCTTAAACTATATAATATATTATTTTGAAAACCATATTGAACCACATATTCCAAACCATTCTTGTTATCCTTATAAACTAATGAATGGTAAGTCTCTAAATAGTAAGTCTCATAATGAACTACATGCTCAAAATTTTTCAGGGTTTCCGCTTCTAGTATTTCTTCCACACTGCAACCATACATTATAAGCGGTTCATTAAATAGAAGATCTACTATAGCATCGGGAAAATCGGGTTCTTCTTCAAAAACATCATCATTACCCTCTGAACAACAGATCAAAAACACAGAAAGCAATGCCGGTAATAACAATACCTTTTTCATAAATTATAATTTGAACGCGAAAAGATAAGAAAAGTTTAATCCGGGTAAATGTTTTTCCAATTATTTTGTAACAAAATCCAAACATCGCCCGTCTTGATATAAAAGCCCTGTATGAGCACGCAGTGATGGATATAGGAAAAAGTAACAACATATATATATATATAAATTACGAGATATGATAAAGAAAATAATCGGCATGGCACTAATCGCTTTCATCTGCCAGGCGGGATATGGGCAGAAGAATGTAAACCAGGTATTCAAGGAGTTTTCAGGCCATGCAAGCACCAATAAAGTAAGTATCGGACGCTTTATGATGAAGATTGCCGGTATGTTTGAAGACACCATGGGAATAGAGAATATAGACATTCTGAATTTCAACAATTGCGACAATGATACGAAAGAACGTTTTTCGGAAGCAATTAAGAGCTTGAAAGACCCGTTGTTTGAAACCATGATCAATTCAAATGAAAACGGTGAACGCGTTAAAGTAATGCTTCGCATCAAAGACGAGATTATTCACGAATTAGTAGTGCTTACTTCAGGAAATGACCCCACGATGATTCGTATCAAAGGGAAAATAAAGAAGTCGGACATTGAAAAAATTGTAAACGAGCATAACTAATGGACGCTGAAAGCTTCAAACGGCAATTTCTCCCCTGCCATCCCCGCCTCTACCGGATTGCGTATGCACTCGCCGGAAACAGTCAGGACGCCGAAGATATCCTTCAGGATGCTTATTGCAAACTGTGGAACAAACGGGAAGAATTAGCTCACATAAATAATACGGAAGCTTTCTGTATCACAGTGGTAAAGAATTTATGCTTTGATTTGCTCCGTTCGCCCAGAAAGAACATACAGGAAGAGGGATTCGAAAACCTGCCGCTTTCTACCGACATTTCGCCGGAAACGGAAGTAATTGAGCAAGATGAATCGAAACAGATACAACGATTAATAGACAAACTTCCCGAAAAGCAGCGGCAGGTAATCCGCCTGCGTGCCATAAACAATTGCTCACTGGAAGAAATTGAAGAGATAACCGGCCTGAGCGCCGGAAACGTACGCGTGCTTCTTTCGAGGGCGCGGAAAATAGTAAAAGAACAATATCTAAAAGTAACAAGTTATGAACGATGAAGAAGTAGACCGTTTGATTGATGAATCGTTAGAGATACCCATCCCCGAGGGATTATCAGCACGACTGGAAGCGCATATCGATGCGTTGGCGGCTAATGAAAAGAAACGGAAAACACGCCGGTTTATGTACCGGACAACCGCCGCCATCGCCATCGTTCTGCTATGTATAGGTATTTTCCTGGAAATAGGAAAACAACCCCCTACCCCATCCATGACCGATACTTTCTCCGACCCCGAAGAGGCAGCCATCGCAGCCGGACAGGCCTTAACCTTGATGTCCGCCCAACTGAATAAGGGAATCGGAAAAATAGAAAATGCCGGACAGGAAATAGAAAAAGTAAACCAACTATTAGATAAACATTTAAATAATTAACAAAATGAAGACAAAACATATTCTTATCGTACTATGCCTCTTTTGCATAACCTTAGCCTTTGCGCAGGACAAATTATTCGACAAATATGCCGAAATGGAGAATGTTACCTCTGTCTATATCTCAAAAGCGATGTTCCAAATGATGCCGGTCATTGAAAATGTAGGTCTCAACCTGATGAACATGAAAGGAAAAATAGAATCCCTGCAATTAATAAATAGCGAACGGGTTGACCAGATACCTCAGATGCGGAAAGAGTTCACCCAACTTATCAGCAAACAGCACCAGGAACTCATACGGGTAAGAGACGGCAAAACACGCGCCACCTTCTACGCAGATATAGAAGGTGAACAGGTAAAAAACCTCCTGATGCTGGCCGATACAGACAGCAGTTTCACCGTTATCCGGTTATTAGGTAACTTTACCTTGCAAGACATTCAAGACATCACGAAAGATATCAACAAATAAATCGGCCGGGCACCATAGAAACTGTTTAAAGAATCCGAAAATAAAATTTAAACAGTTTCTACATATCGTCATTTGTACTATATTTGTTTTCCATTTATTTAGTATGGATGATTATAAAGATAAAACCGCATTCTTCACGTCACTCTTTAACCACTACAAAGAGCCATTTATTTCATTCGCCAATTCGTACGTGAGAGACATCCATATCGCCGAAGACCTTTATATGGAAGCCATGCTGGATTTCTGGGAAAAACGACATAGCTTCAACGACAGCCTGAATATCCCGGCTTATATCCTCACCATGATCAAAAACAAGGCCCTGAATTACTTAAGGCATATCTATATCAAAAACGATGTAGAGACAACTATGCATACCCAGGGCCAACGGGAACTGAAGTTGCGCATAGCATCGCTAAACGATTGCATCCCTTCCGAACTTTTTGCCGGCGACATCAAACAAATCATTCAGGAAGCATTCAAAAAGCTCCCCAAACAAACCAGGCAAATCTTTTACCTGAGCCGGGTCAGGCACAAAAAAAACAAAGAAATCGCCGAAGAATTAAATATCAACCTTAAAACCGTAGAATTCCATATAACAAAAGCCTTAAAGCTATTCTCCACCCACCTGAAGGATTATTTATATGCGTTTTTGCTTCTTATCTGATGGTATAATAATAATACGATACTATCGCTAATCGTAAAAATAAGCGATTTTAAATCCAATCGTATTAGGGTAGGGCCTTCCTGAAGTGTTATTAATTTATGAGAAAGATATTGTTATATAAGTATTTTGAGAACAGGGTTACGCAAAAAGAGGAAAAAGATATTCTCGACTGGATTGCACTTTCTACAGATAATTATCAAAACTATCTGAAAGAAAGAAAACTGTGGAACGTGTTGTTGTTAAACAGTCAGGATGAAGGCATCAGCGAACGCAGAAGAAAAAGGAGCCCCATACTCGGTTGGAAAATAACGGCCATAGCCGCATCATTAGCATTACTTGTTTCGCTGACGGGTTATCTGTTCAAGGCATCCGATACCAACAAAAACATCCATTCCGTCATCGTTCCCCCGGGACAGCGAACGCAATTGATCCTGGAAGACGGCACAAAGGTATGGCTGAATGCGAAAACTACTCTTACCTATGCGGTGCAATTTGATACAAACTCGCGTAAAGTAACACTAAACGGGGAAGGCTATTTTGAAGTAAAACCCGAGAAAAACAGGCCTTTCATCATCATAACGGAAAAATACAACGTCAATGTGCTCGGTACCACCATCAACGTTTGTGCATACAACAATAGCGGCAATCCTTTTGAATTATCGCTTCTTACAGGAAAAGTGTATCTGGAAGACAGTACCGGAGCCAGCGTGAACATACAATTAAAACCGAACGAATCTGTCACAGAACAGAAAGGAATATTGCATAAAGCGCCAATCACTTCATATGACCGGTTTCGATGGAAAGACGGGTTGATCTGCCTCGACGATGAGCCTTTCGACACGCTGATGGAAAAATTCGCCGAATATTACGCCATAAAGATCATCGTGAAGAAAGCATATAACAACTATCGTTGCACGGGAACATTCAGGATGAATGACGGCGTAGACTATGCACTGCGAGTGTTACAAAGAGATGTAAAATTCAACTATAAACGAAACGATGAAACAGAAACAATAACGATCTATTAATTAGCTTATACATTTTTAGTAACCTTTTAAATCTAACCACTTATGCTACGAGGGCCATAACAATAAAAACAAAAGCCGGAAACTGTGGGGACAGTTTCCGGCCGGTAAATGTCAATCCGAGACAAGTCATAGAATCCCAGTATTAACTATTAAACTATTACAAAGTTATGATAAAAAAAATTTATCTGTTGTTTCTTGTATTAAATAAAGACAAGTTAACTCATTTTAAACGAATTATGAAATTATCATTTTTCATCTTGTTTTGTATCGTATTTTCCGCTATTGCCGAAAATGCCAGTTCGCAAAGTATAAACGTGACGTTGAAGAAACAAAACGTTCCGGTCAGCGAAATTCTAAAAGAAATTGAAGAGCAAAGCGATTATCTGTTCATCTACGATAAACAAAACGTGGATGTAAATCGCAAAATATCAATTCATGCCTCCTCAAAGCCTGTAAGCAGTGTGTTGAAAGAACTATTCAACAATACTGATATTATTTACGTCGTAGAAAGCAAGCATATTGTTTTGACAAAAGCTAACATGAACAACATCCCAAGCATCACGCAGCAAGACCGTAAAACAATCGCCGGCGTCGTCAAAGACGACAAAGGGATAGAAATAATCGGTGCAAATATTGTTGTTAAAGGAACAACAATCGGTTCCATTACCGATACCGACGGAAGATTCTCAATTGATGCTCCGGCAGGCAGTATCTTGCAAGTCTCCTATATCGGATATTTAACAAAAGAAATTCCTGTCGGAAACCAGACTTCTCTCAACATCAGCCTGACGGAAGACACGAAAACGCTTGATGAAGTAGTTGTTGTTGGTTATGGCACCATGAAGAAAAGAGACTTGACAGGTTCCGTATCATCTGTTAAATCAGAAGATATCCAACGTTCTCCCGTCACCTCTCTCGATCAGGCCATTCAAGGTAAAGCAGCCGGCGTACAGGTATCTCAGGCTTCGTCGGCTCCCGGCGGCAGGGTTTCGATCCGCGTTCGTGGAGGAAACTCATTAAGCAGCAGTAACGAACCACTGTATGTAGTAGATGGTTTCCCCGTTTCGGCAGGAGGTTCGGCAGGAGGTAACGGTGCGGCGCAAAATCCATTGGCTACATTAAATACCTCCGATATTGCTTCCATAGAAATATTGAAGGATGCATCCGCAACGGCCATCTACGGCGCCCGCGGTGCAAACGGCGTAGTATTGATTACCACCAAAAGAGGAAACATAGGGAAACCTCAAGTATCATTGGACGCCTATTATGGCGTACAGACAGTAGCTAAGAAATTAGACCTGATGAATGCCCGGGAATATGCTACTTTGGTAAATGAAGCAAGAGAGAATGACGGCCAAGCCGCGGTATTCCCGAATCCCGGCAACCTACACTATTTCCCTGAAATTTCGACAATTGGAGAAGGCGTCGATTATCAGGACGAAGTATTCACCAGCGCTCCTATCCAAAACTACAACCTCGCCATAATAGGAGGAAATGAAGGGATTCGTTATGCTGTCGGAGGCAGTTATTTCGGACAGAACGGTATTATAAAGAACAGCGACTTCAACAGAGCTTCACTCCGTTCAAACCTGGATTTGAAAATATTACCCAATCTGACGGTCGGCACAAATATCTCTGCAAGTCACATCTGGTCAGACGGTATGCCTTCTGAAGGCGACGGCGGTGGCGGTACGGGTGGCGTTGTACATGGCGCAATCGTAATGCCTGCATCCGTACCTGTCTTCGATGCAGAAGGAAATTATACAATGACCAACCCTACCCCCGGGGCTACTCCAAGTAACAACCCGATCGCTACAGTCAATCATTATAAGGAAAGGCAGGAGATAGACCGTTTCTTAGGCTCTATCGACGCGAACTGGGAAATTATCAAAAACCTGACTCTTAAAGTTACTTTCGGTACGGATAGATCCACAGCAAACAGAGCTTTCTATTGGCCAAAAGAAACCCATAGAGGATATAGTAAGAACGGAGAAGCCCTCCAAAGATACCGCAGGGATGCTTCCTATCTGAATGAAAACATTCTGACTTACAACAATACCTTCGGCGATCATTCCCTAAACGTGATGGGCGGTTATACTTGGCAGATATTTCATTACAAACATTTTGAATCAAGCTCTACCAACTATTCCTCCGACTTATACCTTGCCGACAACTTAGGAGCGGGAACCACTTTCGGGCAGCCAAATTCAAGCCGGACGCAAAGCCAGTTGGCTTCCTACCTGAGCCGTATTAATTATATCTATAAAGACCGGTACCTGGTTACTGTGACAGCCCGCGCCGATGGAAGCTCCAGATTCGGAGCCAATAACAAATGGGCATTCTTTCCCTCTTTTGCCATAGCCTGGAGAGCTTCTGAAGAAGAATTCCTGAGAGATTTAGATTGGCTGTCTAACCTGAAAATAAGAAGCAGTTATGGAAAGACGGGTAATCAAAATATAGACAACTACAAATCATTGGCAATGCTTGGAAATATGAATTATAATTTTGGAGGCAACCTGAATTCAGGAGTAGGTCCCAATAATATTCCAAACCCTGATTTGAAGTGGGAAACGACTGCTACGACAGACATTGGCCTCGACGTCGGATTATTTAACAACAGGCTGTCGTTAATTATAGATTACTACTACAAAAAGACGACCGATTTGCTTTGGAATATAAGTACGCCGAGTACGGTTGGTTTCAAATCCATCTTTAAAAATATCGGAAGCCTGGAGAACAAAGGTGTGGAAATATCTTTGGGTGCAGACGTCTTAACCGGAGCATTCAAATGGAACACGCAAATGAACTGGTCGAGAAACCGGAACAAAGTATTGGAAATACCGGGATATACGCCGGCAGTCCAGGAAACGCTGTCCGGCCACCTGAAAGTAAACGGAAGCTGGTTGGAACCCGGTATGCCGGTAGGCGTATGGAATTTGCTTAAATACGACGGCGTATTCCAGGATGAAGCACAATTGGCAGCAGGCCCCCGCTCCTCCAACAATGATAAATTAGGTGACGCACGATTTATCGACAAAAGCGGAGACGGCAAGATCAATTACACAGACGACCGGACGATCGTTGGCGACCCGAATCCCGATTTTATCTACGGATGGACAAATACCTTCTCCTATAAAGGATTCGATTTTTCTGTCTATCTGCAAGGTTCACAAGGTAATGACATCATCAACGTTCAACGTGCAGAAACAAACATCTCAGGCCCCTGGGGTAATCAACGCAGGGAAATACTGAACCGTTGGACTCCGTCTAATACGAACACGGATATTCCGAGAGCGCGGGTAACGGTAGATCCTCTGTTGTTGCAATCAGACTGGCTCATTGAAGATGGCAGCTATATGCGTTTCAAGACGATGACACTGGGTTATACATTCAACAAAATAAGATTCATGAATTCGCTTCGCGTATATATAACCGGCCAGAATCTAATTACTATAACCGGTTATAGCGGCTTTGATCCTGAAGTAAACTCTCAAGGTAACAGCAATCTGCAATTAGGGGTAGACTACAATGCCTATCCGTCTTCAAAAGCCGTTTTATTCGGAGTTAATGTATCGTTCTGATTATCTAACTACAAAAGCATGATTATTATGAAGCTTAAACAAACAATATTCATTTTAGCAACTGCCCTGTTATTGTTGAACAGTTGCCACGACAGCTTTCTGGAAGAGAAAGTATATAGTAATATTACCCCTCTGAATTTCTATAAAACAGAATCCGACGCAAAGGCCGCTTTGTCTTCGGTGTATAACACATTGCGTAGCGGCGACGGTTTTCAACGCCAGGTAATACTGGCAGCCGAATATCCGGGAGAAGCAACATGGCCAAACAATTCAGGCGAAGCCTGGCGGACAGAGATGGATCAGTTTACCTGGACTACAAGTTCTACCGGTTTCTACCAAATATGGTCGCAACTATACGTAACAATCAACCGGGCCAATACGGTACTTAGCAATCTGGAAAATATAGAATTTCCTACAGCCGGGCTAAAAGAACAGATAATAGGTGAAACCCGTTTTCTGCGCGGGCTTTCTTTTCTGTATTTAATTCGTTTTTTTGAAAATATTCCTCTTAAGACAGAAGAGAATATGGACGAAATAGAATCGCCGAATGAAGGAACAGGCGATGCGGTCTGGTCATTAATCTTTGCGGATTTCGAATATGCCAAAAGCAATTTGAAACCAAAAAATACAGGAGCGGATGTAGGCAGGGCAACGGCCGGCGCCGCTCAAACGTTGCTGGCAAAAGCATATTTGTCTTATGCCGGAAAGCCTTGGAATAAAACTGAATACTGGAGCAAAGCCGCGCAGGAAGCCAAAGCGGCGATAGACAATAGCGCTTATGGATATGGTTTGGAAGAAAATTACGAACGCGTATTCTTATTAGCAAATGAGCATGGCCCTGAATATATTTTCAGTGTTGAATACGAAAGTTTCATGGGACAAGGATGGGATTGGCCGACTTTTGCCGGAATCAGAAGCGGCGATCAGATCAAACTGGATGGATGGTCGTCTCTTGTTGCGGAAGAAGACTTCTTCAACACCATGGAAGTAACTGATAAAAGAAGGGAGAAAACATTCGTCTTATCGTATCAGGGAATCAATAATCCAAACGATACTTATACGTATCCCGGCAATATCTCATTGCCGCATTACAACAAATATGTAGACAGAAATGATGTTGGATCCGGCACGGGCGACTACGCTTTGAACCATCCTATAACAAGGTTTTCCGATCTGCTCTTAATATATTCCGAAGCGGAAAATGAAGTAAACGGGCCGAGTGAAAACGCCCTGTCCGGGATCAACCGGGTACGTGAACGAGCCGGCCTCCCCTTGCTGAAAGCTTCCGGCTTCACGAAAGAATCCTTGCGGGAAGCTATTTTCCAGGAAAGGATATGGGAACTATGCGAGGAAGGACATGCCTGGTTTGACATGAAACGGATGGGTATGATAGAGAAACGGATCAAGAAACATTCGGTATCGGAAAAACATTATGTATTCCCAATCCCCCAAAATGAGTTGGATGTTAATCCGAACTTAGTACAGAACAGCCAGTATAAATAAATTTTATACCTTTGACTACAAATAAAAGATTGCGCGATTAATCTTTTAATCTTGCAATCTTTTATTTGTGGTTTATTGCTTAAATAACATATAATACCATCTGTTATAATGAAAAAGACAATTCTATTATTCCTGAGTTTCTGTGTTTTGTCTTCTTATGCCCAGCAAACCGAAACGCTTTACTTGTCTGGGACAGGGAATGACAATACTGTTTTATGGGATTTCTTTTGCACGGACGGACGCAAGAGTGGCGAATGGGCAAAGATTCCGGTTCCTTCCAACTGGGAGCTTGAAGGATTCGGACAATTCACATATGGGCACGACAAAGAGCGTATCAACGAAAGCGGGATGTATCGCCATACATTTACAATTCCCAAGAATTGGAAGAATAAAAAAGTAAATATCGTCTTCGACGGTTCCATGACCGACACGGAAGTAAAAGTGAATGGCCGGAGTGCAGGAAAAACGCATTTGGGAGGTTATTATTGTTTCAGATATGACATCAGTAAACTCCTTACATATGGAAAAGAAAACCTGTTGGAAGTAACTGTACACAAAGCTTCTTCCAATCAAACCGTAGAAGAGGCCGAACGTACGGCTGATTTCTGGATATATGGCGGCATTTACCGCCCCGTATGGCTGGAAGCGCTTCCCAAAACACATATCGAACGCATCGCCATTGACGCCAAATGCGACGGTTCATTCCAAATGGATGTATTTACAGGCGTAAATGCGAAGGGGACAGAAGTAACCGCACAAGTAAAAACATTGGACGGCAAGCCATTCGGTAACCCCATCCGGGCTGATTTAGACAAGGGAACGAACGTTCGTTTGACCGGAACATTCAATAATCCGGCTCTCTGGTCTGCCGAGTTTCCGAATCTTTATCAGATAGAAGTTTCCATGCTGAAAGACGGAAAACTGCTTCACAGTATCCGGGAAAAGTTTGGTTTCCGAACAGTGGAACTACGACCGGGAGATGGTTTTTACGTAAACGGAAGCAAAATCAAATTCAAAGGAGTAGACCGTCATACCCATTGGCCCGCAAGCGGCAGGACAAGCAGTTACAGCATCAGCCTGATGGATGCCGAACTGATAAAAGAAATGAATATGAATGCCGTCCGCATGTCTCACTATCCGCCCGACAGACATTTCTTAGATGTCTGCGATTCACTCGGACTATATGTCATCAACGAGCTTACGGCCTGGCAATATCCTCCTTACGACACGCAAGTGGGCAAAGAGAAAGTCATGCAATTAGTCACGCGCGATGTTAACCATCCTTGTATAGTTATGTGGGCTAACGGGAACGAAGGAGGCTTCAATTTCGAATTAGTCCCGGAATACGCCCTATATGACATACAAAACCGGATTGTCATTCATCCCTGGATGGAAGAAGAACTGACGAATACCTATCATTACCCGTCTTATGAAGCGGCCACCCAATTTCTTTCTAATGGGAAGAAAGTATTCTTTCCAACGGAAACGATTCACGGATTATACGATGGCGGGCATGGCGCCGGACTGGACGACTTCTGGAACCTGATGCTGGCAAGCCCGTTGAGCGCCGGCTGTTTTCTTTGGGACTTTGCCGACGCCGGAATTGTCCGCAACGACAAAAACAATGAAATCGACACCGACGGCAACCATGGAGCCGACGGTATCGTAGGCCCCTATCGTGAAAAAGAAGGAAGCTTCTTCACCATCAGGGAGGTATGGTCGCCTGTTTACCTTGAAGGAATGTCCTTCCTCCCTCCTACTTTCGACGGAACATTCAAAGTGGAAAACCGTTATAACTTCACCAACCTGAATCAATGCCGCTTTACCGCCAAATGGGTTAAATTCGATTATTCATCAGGCAAATCGGCCTTTACGGAAACAAAGATAGTTTCGCCAGATATAAAGCCGGGATTCAACGGCCTGTTGAAAGTCGGCCTTCCTGCAACGTTAACCGATTATGACGCCCTCTTCCTGACTGCCATCGATGCTCACGGCAAAGAAATATATACCTGGACGCGAACCATTACCCCGGCCCGGCAATATGCCGCTGCTTTAATCGGAACAGACGGCGGGAGTATACATAAAGAAGAACAAGGGAATGATATTATCTTCCATTCGGGAAACACAAAGGTGGCCATTGACAAAACCAAAGGTACTATCAGGGAAATAGCCGTAAACGGCAAACGTTTATCCTTAACCAACGGGCCCCGGTACACCAATGAAGGCATGGTATTGAATGAAGTAAAGAGCTTGACGGAAAACGGAACAGAGAAAATGCAATTCATTTTCATCCCGGAAGACAGCAAGCGCCCGGGTAAGCGGAACGTCATCCGCCTGGCGCTATTGCCTTCAGAATGGATAGAGATTGATTACTCATTTGATATAGGAGGCTACCACGACCATATCGGCATTACGTTTGATTATCCGGAAAATAAAGTCAAGCATGTTAAATGGTTAGGGAATGGGCCTTACCGGGTATGGAAGAACCGGCTGAAAGGCGTCACGTTCAACATCTGGGAGAAAGACTATAACAACACCGTCACCGGCGAATCCTGGGTATATCCCGAATTCAAGGGTTTCCATTCCAACCTGTATGCCGCCGACCTGGCTACTGATGAAGGAGTTATCCGCCTTGTTGCCGCTTCGGATGATTTATTCCTGCATTTGTTTACACCCGACAGTCCGGCTAAGCGAAACAACGACAATACGTTGGGCATATTCCCCGACGGACAGTTATCCATATTGAACGCAATCAGCCCCGTGGGAACCAAATTCAGGCAGGCAAAAGAAGTAGGCCCGCAAAGCCGGCAGAATTATTTCCAGAGTTCCGGGCGTAGCGAACCTCTGAAAGGTAAAGTGTATTTAAAATTTATTCCATAAATATGTATGAAAAAGTCTATTGTTAGTTTATTGGGGGGGATTCTCTTGTTTATCGCCCTTTCGTGTACAGAAAAAAGTAATCCGGTTTTTAAGCCGGAAGTGATAAAAGCTACCATGAACAAAGCGGCGGAATGGCAGATTAACCATCCGCGTCATGCTCAAAACGATTGGACAAACGGAGCTTTCTATGCCGGTATGTTTGCCGCCTGGCAAACCACCAAGTCTCAAACCATTTACAACGCCATGATGGTCATGGGCGACGATTCTACCGGGTGGCGTCCGTACAGGCGCTGGTATCATGCCGACGATATAGCAATCAGCCAGACCTATATCGACCTTTACAGAATTGAGAAACAACAAAAAATGATACAGCCCACCATCGACACGCTGGAAATATTACTGGCCAATTCATATCCGTACAGAGATATCCAGGTAATCAAGTGGTGGTGGTGCGACGCCTTGTTTATGGGGCCTCCCACGCTGGTCAAGATGACAAACATAACCGGAGACCCAAAGTATGCCGCAGCAAACGACGAATATTTCAAAGAATGTTACGACCTGCTATACAACAAGGAAGAATGCCTCTTTGCGCGCGATTTGTACTATGTGATAAAAAACGACAGCACAGACCGCCGCGAAGCCAACGGCGAGCGTATCTTCTGGTCGCGCGGGAACGGCTGGGTAATGGGAGGACTGGCCCGTATACTGGAAGAATTGCCGGCCGGCTATCCCCAACGCCCATTCTACGAACAATTATATAAAGAAATGGCCGGGCGTATCCTCTCTCTCCAACAGGAAGACGGGCTTTGGCGCGCCAGCCTGCTCGACCCTGACTCCTATCCGGGAGGCGAAGTAAGCGGTTCGGGATTCTTCTGCTACGCTTTTGCCTGGGGCGTAAACAACGGCTTATTAGACAGCCGCACATACAAACCAGCCATTGAAAAATGCTGGATAGCCCTCAACAATTGCATAAACGAAGAAGGCCGCGTAGGTTGGGTTCAACCCATCGGCGCCGATCCGAGAAAAAACTTCAACGAAGACAGTTGGGAAGTTTACGGAACCGGCGCATTCCTGCTTGCAGGCAGCGAAGTAATAAAAATGAAATAAGATTAATGATTCAGGCAGAGAACAAAATTTTTATTTTGGGCAAAGCCTAATTCAGGCCAGACGCAAAAAAATACCGGACACCTAAATCGTGCCCGGTATTTATCTGATAAAAGACCGTGTGGAATGGCTTTTATGGTCTGTTTATTTCAATACTGTTTTCCACAACGCCTTTCGCCGTATTAAAGATACCTTCATATACGTATCCGTTATTATCTTTAATAACGATGTTCTTCAAGTAGGATTTCGATTCGCACCGGGTTACGTATCCATAAACAGGCACGGTAATGGTAATGAAGCCTATCTTCTTCTTTTCCTCGCCTATCTTTTCGTACGTGGTTTCGCCTGAGAAAAGAACGTCTTGCTTAAATTTAAAACTACCGGCCGTAATATCCGAAGGTCGTATAACCGCGTCTTTGACGGAGGTCAACTGGGTTGTCCCGTTCGCCGCATAGATATCATAGCTTATTATCAGTTCGTCGGGAATCTTCTTACCAAGGATCGGATACTTATAATTTAATTTAAACTCCGTATCCTTGTATATACGTTTGAAGCTTCCCGCCTGGATGATACTGCCTAAAATACCGTAATCATCAGTATACGAAGATGGCAAAATATATTCCAAATCAGAATAGACAACCGATTTAACGATCGTTCCGATATTCCATAATTCCTCTTCGGTATTAATAACTGTTACCGGAATTTTGAGCAATATCAGGTCAATATTAGCTATCAGCTTCGTCAGATTCACGCTCTTAGACCCAAAGGCCGGCGCTTTTCCCGGCAAACTGATATTACCATAGGTACTGCTTTTATTTTCGAAAGAGAGGGTTCCGTCTACCGAATAAGCTCCGTCCAAAACAGAAATATCGGGTGTGATATCAATTTTTGCGCTGGTCAGTAATTCCCCGTATGTATCGGATAGGGAAGGATTGGTTGCTACCAAATTATTTTCATAAATGGGAGTTACAGTTGGTTTCAACCCATTGATCGCCACCGTATAGCCTATTTTGTAGCTTCCGTTCAGGCCGTAAGACAATAAACTTTGGTTAGACAAATTGGCTTCGATGTTCAACGGCATTTTGATATCTTTTATCTTCAGCGTAGCGGCCAGGGAGTCGATCCCCAATGTGTTGATCGGGATTTTGAAGTCGAAGCTCTGCGATTTGAGGTAATCCAGCAATACCTGTGGCATGTACTCCGACAGTTCGTAACGATCGATACGGTTAAACGAACCCGCAAAGCTAAGGGCAGGATTAACGGTCAGTTGTACCTCGAAAGCATTGGTAATTTCAGCAGGCAGAATCTGTGTTCCGGAGAAGGCCATCCTGAAGGTATAAGTCATATTGATATTCGTTGCAGGATTGTACTTAAAACCGTTGCCCAAATCATATTCATCCTGCAGATTCAATATTTCACAGGAATAGGCCTTACCTGACCTCAACCTGGATTCTTCCCGGGCAATGCTTGCCTTGAATAAGTCAACAGAAACATCAATCGTTCCACTGCGAAAGACTTCACCCAGTTGCGCGCGAGCAGTTTCCAAGTGGTAAACACCTTCCCCGGCAGTCTCCACGCCGGTAATTTTCTTCAGTCCTGTATACTCTCCCAAACGAATGTACAGGATGTTATCCTTCTTCAGGGAAACGGCCAGTTCGGCGGAAACTTCCGAAAGGTTTAACAAACCTGCAGATATCTCTTCCGCCGTACTGTTGAATGTAACGTCTTTTTCGGTCAGAGATATCACATCCGAAACCATGGATACTCCGTGAACTGCATAATCAACGCCGTCGCTTTTTCCATTTTTGTTTTCTACCGAAACAACAGACCGGTAATCCTGGTTGTTGCTCCTTACGCCTCCTTCCGGTTCAATAAATTCCTGTTCGCAAGCTGAAAAGGATAAAATTGCGGTAATTACCACCCCAAAAAACACTTTCGTTTTCATCTATTTTCTATTTTTTTAAATTGGGTTAAAAACTGTTTTTAATAAACGATGGCAATTTATATAAAAAATGATAAAAGACAAAAATTGTAAACAAAAACATTCAGGAAATTACGAAAGATATCAATAAATAAATTTACCGGTAGCCGATACTTACTTTCCTGTAATAATTTTCTTAATTTCATTCAATTTGTTTAAGGCTTCTATGGGTGTGAGGTTATTCACATCCGTATTTTTTATTTCATCGCGGATTTGCTCTAATACCGGGTCGTCGAGTTGGAAAAAACTTAATTGGAAGCCTTCGCCGGCAGCGGCGATTCCCTTTACCGGTTTGGCGGATATGCCATCCTGACGGTTGTCCGACTCCAATTGTTTCAGTATTTCGTTAGCCCGTTTGACGATGCTTTTCGACATACCTGCCATCTTCGCCACATGGATACCAAAACTATGTTCGCTCCCGCCGGGCGCTAATTTACGGAGGAATACCACCTTGTTGTCCACCTCTTTTACCGATACGTTATAATTCTTAATTCGTTTGAACGAACGTTCCATTTCATTGAGTTCGTGGTAGTGGGTGGCAAATAATGTTTTAGCCTGCATATTGGAATGTTCGTGAATATACTCCACAATAGCCCAGGCAATTGATATACCATCGTATGTGCTCGTCCCCCTGCCCAATTCATCAAACAATACCAGGCTGCGCGGAGAAAGGTTATTCAGGATATCAGCCGCTTCGTTCATTTCTACCATGAAGGTAGACTCGCCCACCGAGATATTGTCTGAAGCGCCTACGCGGGTAAATATCTTGTCTACAATACCAATACGCGCCTGTTCGGCAGGTACGAAACAACCGGTTTGAGCCAACAGCGTAATCAGTGCCACCTGTCGGAGCAAGGCTGACTTACCTGCCATATTAGGTCCGGTAATGATGATGATTTGCTGTTTTTTAGTATCTAAATAAACGTCGTTGGCAATGTAAGGCTCGCCTATGGGAAGCTGTTTTTCTATCACCGGATGCCGCCCCGACTTAATATCTATCACGTCCGAATCATCCACTAACGGACGGATGTATTTATTAGCCGATGCAACTTTGGCAAAAGACAGTAAGCAATCTATTTGGGCTATCAGGTTGGCATTGGTCTGGATAGGAGGGATATAGTCCATCAGGCAAAGCGTCAACTCATTAAACAGACGAGTTTCCAAAGCCAGTATCTTCTCCTCCGCCCCAAGTATCTTTTCTTCATACTCTTTCAATTCTTCGGTGATGTATCGCTCGGCATTCACCAAGGTTTGTTTCCTTATCCATTCGGGGGGCACCTTATCCTTATGCGTATTGCGTACCTCTATATAATAGCCGAACACATTATTGAAAGATATTCTCAGGCTGGGAATGCCGGTACGTTCGCTTTCACGTTGCTGCACCTGCAACAGGTAATCTTTCCCCGAATAGGCAATCGCACGAAGTTCATCGAGTTCGGCGTCTACGCCTTTGGCGATAACGCCCCCCCTGTTTATCAATAAAGGAGGGTCGGGATTAATTTCTTTTTCGATACGGTTGCGGATAATCGGACAAACATTTAACTGCTCGCCGATACGTAATAAACCAGGCTCACCGCTTTGCTCGCAAGCTTTCTTTACAGGCTCGATAGCACACAGGGCAACCTTCAATTGCACCACCTCGCGAGGAGAGACACGCCCCACAGCTACTTTCGATATAATCCGTTCTAAGTCACCTATCTGTCTCAAGCACGTCTCAAGCAAATCTTTGGTCTCAAGAGACTTGAAAAAGTACTCTGCCATGTCTTGCCGTTCCTGTATCGGTTTCACATCTTTGAGCGGAAAAAGTAGCCACCGACGAAGCATACGGGAACCCATTGGAGAGACTGTTCTATCAATTATATTCAGCAGGCTGGTTCCCCCTTCGTTCATCGTCCCGACAAGTTCCAGGCTTCGTACCGTAAACTTGTCTAAACGGACATACCGCTCTTCTTCAATCCGTGCAAGGGAAGTAATATGCGATATCTGGTGATGCTGCGTAATATCGAGGTAATGCAGGATAGCTCCGGAAGCAATGATACCTGACTGAAGATGCTGTATGCCGAACCCCTTCAAATTTTTCGTCTCAAAATGTTTAAGCAAACGGTCGTGGGCCGAATCGGAAGAAAATATCCAGTCTTCCAACTCAAAAATAAAGAAACGCAACCCGAAATGCTCTTCAAACCGTCTCCGGTTCTTCCGCTCAATCAAGACTTCTTTCGGGGAAAAGTTATTCAGCAGTTTGTCAACATAGTCAATCGTTCCTTCCGCCGTAAGAAATTCGCCTGTGGAAATATCCAAAAAAGCGATCCCGCAGTTCTCTTTCCCGAAATGAACGGAAGCTAAAAAATTATTCTCTTTATGATTGAGAATATTATCATTGATCGAGACGCCAGGCGTTACTAACTCGGTAATGCCGCGCTTAACCAATTTCTTTGTCATCTTGGGGTCTTCCAACTGGTCGCATATCGCCACCCGTTTGCCAGCGCGCACCAACTTCGGCAGATAAGTATCCAGTGCATGATGGGGAAAACCAGCCATTTCCACATATTGAGCAACTCCATTCGCCCGTTTAGTCTGCGTAATACCTAAAATCCCGGCGCCTACTACCGCATCATCGCCATACATTTCATAAAAATCGCCTACCCGGAACAAAAGAATCGCATCAGGATGTTTCGCCTTTATATCAAAGTACTGCTTCATCAAGGGAGTCTCAACAATTTGCTTAGCCACAAGCCTCTCA
>JAISXD010000046.1 GCA_031270665.1 Tannerellaceae bacterium
GTTATTTCCGCAAAAACAGGGGTTATTACGGAGGAAACCCCGGTTATTGACGGTAATAACTACACAAAAGGAAAAGGAAAAGGAAAAGAAATAAAAAAAGAAAAAATAAAAAAAGAAAATTTGGCGATTAAAAATTTAAAACACGCAAAAGGGTATGGAACAAAACCTCAACAACCTTCTTCAGCCAATGAAGACGCCGAACGGCAGGCAGAACCCGACAGAATGCGTGAAGCTGTAACAGCAAATAAGTGAGCTGAAAACCCGTTGCAGACGGCCATTCTGTTCCACCATTCCGGCAACCCGGAGGCCTGGCATAGTAACTAATTAACCTGTCTGTAGCCGGAAAACCATCCCCCCTACCCCCTCTCTGCTCCCCCTCCCCAAAGAAATCACTATAATGCCTTGAGCCAACCATTATAGCGTCTTGGAAAAACCATTATAATGCTTTTAGCAAACCGCCATAATGGTTTACCGAAGGCGCTATAATGGTTTTTTTTAACAGTTCCGGGGATTTACCGTCATTCGCCGTCATTCGCCGTCATTTACCGTCATTAAGCGACAAACGGTTTTTGGGCGGTTGTATATTTGCACCGTCAACGATTAGTAACTTCAAAATTTTACAGGTATGGTATTCAAATTCAAAAAAGTAGCGCGTAAAGCGCCTGGTGGCGACGAAAAGGGAACAACCAGGTATTATGCCGTAGCCAAAAGCGCGGATCATCACGCCCGAACAAAAGGAAGCCATCCAGCGCCTGCTGCACGAACTGCTCCGCCCGTTTTTAACCGAACTTTTTGTGCCGGCAAAAAGCCCGGGCAATATCCGGGCTGCACCGTGGAGACAACGTTTGTTTTGGCGTTTGCCCGAATCGGGCGGGGAGCAAAATTCATGGATTACACCTCGGAAAGCAAGAAATATTTCGCAAATTGTTTGTTTATCTCTTCTTTGTTGCTACATTTACAAACACTAAACTTAAATAAACCGTGTACTCATGATTACAAGTATTTTTTGGATTGTACCTGTCGCGTCAATCCTGGCGTTGCTGTTTGCGTGGTATTTTTTCCGGCAAATGATGAAAGAAAGTGAAGGAACCCCCTTGATGAAGAAAATTGCCTCACATGTACGAACAGGAGCCATGTCGTATTTAAAGCAACAATATAAGATTGTTGTTCTCGTCTTTTTAGTGTTAGTTATTCTTTTTTCTATTATGGCATTTGGTTTTCATGTGCAAAACGAATGGGTGCCGGTAGCGTTCCTTACGGGCGGTTTCTTTTCCGGCCTGGCCGGTTTTTTAGGTATGAAAACGGCAACATATGCATCCGCACGTACGGCTCATGCAGCCAGCCAGTCGCTCAATAAAGGCCTGCAGGTAGCGTTCCGTAGCGGAGCCGTTATGGGGCTGGTTGTGGTAGGGCTTGGCCTGTTGGATATTTCCTTCTGGTATGTTCTGCTGAATGCCTGCATCCCGGCCGAAGCATTAAACCCTGTGCATAAACTAACGATTATCACTACCACCATGCTTACCTTTGGCATGGGCGCTTCTACGCAAGCCTTGTTTGCACGCGTAGGAGGCGGTATCTATACAAAAGCGGCGGATGTGGGAGCCGACCTGGTAGGTAAGGTAGAAGCCGGTATCCCCGAAGACGATCCGAGGAACCCGGCAACCATCGCCGATAACGTAGGCGACAACGTAGGCGACGTAGCCGGCATGGGCGCCGACTTATACGAATCTTATTGCGGCTCTATCCTTGCTACGGCAGCTTTGGGAGCGGCGGCTTTTGTTTCTACCGGTAGCGTAGAACTCCAATACAAGGCCGTTATAGCCCCTATGCTGATTGCCGCCGTAGGTATCGTATTATCTATTTTAGGTATCTTTGCCGTGCGTACGAAGGAAGACGCCGGCATAAAGAAGCTGCTGGGCTCTTTATCCCTGGGCACGAATCTTAGTTCGGCGCTGATTGCCGTAGCAACGTTCGTTATCCTTTATTTATTAGGAATAGACAATTGGATGTGGATAAGCGGTTCGGTTATTGCCGGGTTACTGGTAGGAATCGTTATCGGTCAATCCACCGAATATTATACCTCGCAATCCTATAAACCCACCCGGCGCGTTTCCGAAGCCGGAAAAACGGGCCCTGCCACTGTGATTATCTCGGGACTTGGCTTGGGAATGCTCTCTACGGCCATCCCCGTTTTAGCCGTTGTAACAGGAATTATCTGCGCGTATCTGTTTGCTTCCGGATTCGATTTTTCAAACGTAGGTATGGGATTATATGGTATAGGTATTGCTGCCGTGGGGATGCTTTCTACGTTAGGTATTACACTGGCAACCGATGCGTATGGCCCTATCGCCGATAATGCCGGGGGCAATGCCGAAATGTCCGGCCTCCACCCGGAAGTGCGCAAGCGTACCGATGCACTCGACTCATTAGGCAATACTACCGCGGCAACCGGAAAAGGATTTGCCATTGGCTCTGCTGCCTTAACCGGCCTGGCCCTTTTAGCGTCCTATATCGAAGAGATAAAGATTGGATTAATCCGTTTGGGGCACACCGTATTAGAGACAGGCGGGCAGGCAATCGAAATAAACAAAGCTACGTTTACCGATTTTATGTATTATTATGACGTTACCCTGATGAATCCCAAAGTATTGGTAGGCGTATTCCTTGGTTCCATGATGGCGTTCTTATTCTGTGGACTTACCATGAATGCCGTTGGCCGTGCTGCCGCAAGTATGGTAGAAGAAGTGCGCCGCCAGTTCCGCGAAATCAAAGGCATATTAACCGGAGAGGCGGAACCTGATTATGCCCGGTGCGTGGAAATCTCAACCAAAGGAGCACAACGTGAAATGGTAATTCCTTCTATACTTGCCATTATAGCCCCGGTTGTAACAGGGTTTATATTCGGCGTCCCCGGCGTAGTAGGGCTGCTGATTGGCGGATTAAGTACCGGTTTTGTTCTTGCCATCTTCATGGCCAACGCAGGAGGAGCCTGGGATAATGCCAAGAAACATGTGGAAGAAGGCAACTTCGGCGGAAAAGGAGGCGAGGTACATAAAGCTACCGTGGTAGGCGATACGGTGGGCGACCCATTTAAAGACACATCGGGCCCCAGCCTCAATATCCTGATTAAACTGATGAGTATGGTAGCCATCGTTATGGCAGGATTAACGGTTGCATGGAGTCTGTTTTAAGAATTAATACCTATCTTTACGCCCCGGTATAACATTCTAAAACAAACATCATGTCTATCTTACGTTTCAATGCAGTGGAGAGGGCTTCCAACCGGAAGGCTGTAGAAGCCATTGTCCCTGCCAAAAAAGTATCCGAATATTTTGGCGAGAACGTTTTCGGCCATAAGGCTATGAAAAAGTATCTCGCCAAAGAAACATTTGATGTATTAACGCAAGCCATCGATACCGGTACGCCCATCGGCCGGGAGATGGCTTACCATATAGCCGCCGGCATAAAAATGTGGGCGTTGGAAAAAGGCGTTACGCATTATACTCATTGGTTTCAGCCACTGACCGACGGTACGGCTGAAAAGCACGACGCCTTTGTAGAACTGGATGGCCAGGGCGGCGTTATAGAAGAATTCAGCGGAAGGCTGTTAGTACAGCAAGAACCGGATGCTTCGAGCTTTCCCAGCGGCGGGCTTCGCAATACGTTCGAAGCGCGCGGTTATTCGGCCTGGGATCCTTCCTCCCCTGCATTTATTGTAGACGATACCTTATGTATCCCGACCGTTTTCATCGCTTATACCGGCGAAGCGCTCGACTACAAGACGCCTCTTATCCGTTCGATCGAAGCGTTGGGCAAAGCGGCAAAGGATGTATGCGGCTATTTTAGTGATGATGTTAAAAAGGTAACTTGCTTTTTAGGATGGGAGCAGGAGTACTTCCTCGTAGATGAAGACCTCTATGCAGCGCGTCCGGATTTATCCCTTACCGAGCGTACTTTGCTGGGGCACGAAAGCGCCAAGAATCAACAGTTGGACGACCATTATTTCGGCGCAATTCCTTCCCGTGTACAGGAATTTATGAAAGACCTCGAAGTAGAATGTTACAAATTGGGCATTCCCGTGAAGACGCGCCATAATGAAGTGGCTCCCAACCAGTTTGAACTGGCGCCTATCTTTGAAGAATGTAATCTGGCGAACGACCATAACCAATTGCTCCTGTCGGTGATGAAACGTGTTTCGCGCCGTCATAACTTCCGTGTTTTGCTGCATGAGAAACCTTTTATGGGCGTAAATGGTTCCGGTAAACATTGTAATTGGTCGATGGGGACAGATACCGGAATCAATCTTTTTTCTCCGGGAAAAGACAAGGAAGATAATTTGCGTTTTATCACCTTTATGGTAAATACGCTAATGGCGGTACATAAGTTCAATGCGCTGCTTAAAGCCAGTATTGCCTCTGCTTCAAACGCCTATCGCCTGGGCGCCAACGAAGCCCCCCCCGCCATCATTTCTTCGTTTCTCGGGAAAGAGATTTCGGAGATATTGGATTGCTTTGAAAACAGTTCGATAGAAGATGCCATAAAGGTAGACGATAAGAAACGGCTGACGCTCGGTTTCGGACGAATCCCGGAATTATTACTGGATAATACAGACCGCAACCGTACGTCTCCCTTTGCGTTTACCGGTAATCGTTTTGAGTTTCGCGCGTTAGGTTCATCAGCCAATTGCGGGTCGGCCATGTTGGCGCTAAACTCAGCCGTCGCTTATCAGTTGAAACAGTTTAAAAAAGATGTGGAAGCCTTATGCTCATCAGGCAAAAGCAAAGAAGCAGCTATTTTCGAAATACTGAAAGCCTATATCAAAGAATCAAAACCCATTCGCTTTGATGGTAATGGATATAGTGATGAGTGGAAAGAGGAAGCCGCACGGAGGGGATTGGATTGTGAAAGCAGTATACCTCTCCAATACGACGCCTACCTGACGCCGAAAGTAGTAGAGATGTTTGAAAAAACAAATGTATTAAACATCAAAGAACTGAAAGCCCGGAACGAAGTAAAATGGGAAATGTACATTAAGAAAGTACAAATAGAAGCCCGTGTATTAGGCGATTTGTCCCTTAACCATATTATCCCGGTCGTAATCCGTTACCAGTCCGTCTTATTAGAAACAATAGCGAAGCTGAAAGAGACATTCGAAGGCGAGGAATACGAAGAGCTCTCTGCCGAACCCCGTAGGTTAACGCGAAAAATAGCCCGCCACATCTGCGCCGTAACAAAAATGGTAGACGAAATGATAGAAGCCCGGAAGGAAGCCAATCGCGTTCCCGATTCGCGCCTCCGCGCCATAGCCTACCACGACACGGTAGTCCCCTATTTAGATAAGATACGCAAACACATTGACGACCTCGAACTGATGGTAGACAATCAAATGTGGCCCCTGCCGAAATACAGGGAATTACTCTTTATAAGGTAAAAGAGAAACGACATTCTAACACTTGGAGCGATAAATAATTAGTAAGTATGGATAGCAGCGCATGTCTCAAGGGGTAATGTTTGCTGGAGCGCATCCGGCAAGAGCTGCCAACGAAAATAGCCATCCGAATTTTCAGGTGGCTATTTCCGTTTTTCCTTGTGTACCGTTATGATCCGTGTAACTAATGGATTGCATGCCTAACACATCCACTACCTTAAAATTTTCCATATCTTGAATTATCTATACTTTTACTCTTTTTCGTTTTATAATTCCCAAACCTCCATGAGAAAGTTACATTAAAAATACGTTGCTCAATTTCATTTCTTCTATTATATTGATTTTCCCAATTTATAGTTGTTGGGTTTGGAGTCATTTGCTTTAATATATTATTGCACTCAATGAGAATATAGGCTTCGTTTGAAAGAGACCATCTTATGCCGGAAGACAAATTATATAAATCGCCTATATCGTAGACTCCCTGAATCATCGGAGATTGATAATTTCCGTTTAGCTGTAATTTTATATCAGGTTTTGATTTTGAGATGGTAAATGAATTATTCA
>JAISXD010000081.1 GCA_031270665.1 Tannerellaceae bacterium
AAGGTCACGTATTTTCTATATTGTCCATACTCTCAATAATCTTCATTTGCTTTTTCATAAAGATAGCGGTATACTCATAATTCGATCTGGAAATTAATATGGAGAACTTCTTTAATGAATCCAGCCATATTTTGTATTCCAGTATTTTCTTGAGATCGTATTCAATTATAGGACATATTTGATTATACCAGTTAAGGGCCATTTTTGTTTCTTTATTTTCTATATATAATATGCTCGAATCAATACTGACCGTTGATACGAATATATTGATCAAGGAGTCGTATTCATTCCGGGCTATTTTCAGCGTAGACTCCAGGTTTCGCATCATGTCAAGCAGTTCTTCTTTTAGTAATATCAACTCTTCCTTTGTAATTAATTCTCTTTTATAAAAATATTGGATATCCCTGACGGTATTTGACAATGCATTAGGACACATGATGTAATTGCTCTCATTATTTACATACATCACTTTATTAAGTTTTTTTCGTAATTCTATTAATTCTTCCGGAACCTTCAGTTCGGAAAAAGAGAATAGTATAGACAAATCATCAATCTGATAAATCCATCGATAATAGTAATATTTGAATAAAATTTCATATTTCGGAATTAAGAAGATATAGAACTTATTAAATGAAGCAATTGATTTAAACGAATTAATATCACCCACAAAATTCTTCTTTAAGTTATAAAAGGCCTGTAGTTTGTTTATGAGAAGATCATTGGGAGAAAACTTTTTAAATTCGCCCGTTACGTTAGCATTAAGATTGTCTTCATCCTTCAGAATTGCATCCAAAGAAAAATTCAATCTTTTTGATAATTTGGCTAATTCCTCGAAAGTAAAGGGTATTTTTCCATTAATTCTTCTGTATATAGAGTCTTTCCCAAGATCAAGGATATCCATTATGTATTCTACAGGATTCTGATAATCAGGAATATATTTAATAATCGTATCCACTACTATGCTATTCAAAGGCCTATTCATCATAAACGTTGGATTATATTTATATTTTAAGAAACGACAGAGATTTCCATTAAATGATTTATCATTAGGAGGTTTAGAGTTTGTTGTTTTCCTGATTAGTAAATTGGCTTAAACAAATCTACACAAAGATACATTTGATAAACATTCATTTTTCATTTTATATTTATTATTTGATAGACTACCTTAATCTATTATTCTCTCTTTTTGCGTTTAATGATATGCGTAAATCTATTTTGTCTTTTTTTTAAACAGAATAACGCTATTTTCTATTGATAATAAAATGGTTTGCACAATAATCGTATATTTTATCGTTTCTAGAATACAAGCTATACGCAGCATTGGTTTATGTTTTAAATAAACAGCCAATATGTATAATATTCGAATTCGAATTCTCACTAATTTCAACAATAATTTTATTTTATTTCCTTTCCTTTGTCATAAAATTACGTTTTAGCCAATTGACTTGTTTTTTTAAGATTTGCAAAAAGAGATATATATGGTTTCAACTATAAGTTTTACATTAATTAGGGATTTATATTTTTGTTTTATTCAGATAATTCTGTGAAAATGAAAAAAACGATGCATATTGAAATAATAGCTTTATTTATTTCTCTTATTTTGGGAATTACAGAGATAAATGCGCAAATAAATGTTTATGTATCCCATAGCGCCTCAGCAGGAGGTAATGGCACACAGGATGTTCCGTATAATCTAAGCGAATTATTTGAGAAGGTTATTAAAAAGAAGCCTGCCAGCGATACGGTTAATATCTTTTTCAAAAAAGGTGACATCTATTATACAAGCCATTTTGCATTCAATAATGATTCTGGGTTCAATAGCAATGATTGGAATGGTAAAACCGTTACACTTGATGTTTGGGGAAATGGCTCTCCTGCGATATTAGATGGCAGCAAGCATACCAACTTGTTCGTTAATATCAATCGTTGGCGCCCGGATAACGCCCGGTTTACATTAAACGTTAAAAATATAATCTTCCAGAATTTTAATAACAAGAGCAGTAGTCCTTTTGTAGCAATTACTGAACGGAATAATTCATTAAATATGGACAATGTGACTATACGGAATTGTAATAATACCCAGGGATATTTATTTCAAATAAATAATAATACGACAGAATTTACCCTTTCCAATAGCAGTATTATTAATAATGAAAGAGGTAATAATCGCTTGATTAATCTCCAGAATGTTAAGTCTGCCTATATCTATAATAACACCTTTTCCGGTAATACTACTACAGACGCTTATGCTATAAATATAGCAGTTAAAAATACTTATTTCTTTAATAATACCATATATAATTCGGGAGCGTTACATATCAACACTTTCTCACCTCAAAAAAGAATTATTAATAATTTAGTTACAGGAATATCAACTATTTCTTTCGGAGGATTGACTGCCGACTATCGCATCGGATTAAAAAATAATGTTTCGGGAACAGCATACTGGCAAACAGGCAGCACGCTGTCATCCTCTTTCACAAAGGCTCAGTTTGAAAATTACTTTGATACTATATTGATAGATAATAGTAGCCCGGCCGGCCAGTACCATAAGCTAAAAAACACATCCGGTCCTAATCATTTGTTTTTGGAAAAAGGACTTACCGCTCCCGATTTAAAAAAGGATGTTATGATCAATCTGGATAAAGATCAATCCGGTAATGAACGCTCGGCCCGCTATCCAATCTCCTTAGGCGCTATTGATTATTGGAATGTTACATTAGCCCATTCTCCTGTTATAACGGTCTTGTTTCATTCAAATGAAGGAACAAAACTTCCTTTGCCGAAAGAAATCGATTTAAAAAAATTCGTCTTAGAAACACCCGCAGGCGTTGATTCCGGCCAATTAGATTTCGAATTGGTAAATACATCCATGAAGTATGGCACGCTATCCAATCTGACGCCTGATAAAAAAACAACTTTTACACCGGCTATATCGGGAGGTAAACCTGTAGGCGTTAATGCAACGGATATGTTCTCTTATAAGGTCAGCCGGATGATAAACGGCGTTTTGTGCGAAAAAACAGGCATAGTTAAAGTGGTTATTGTTGATAAGAACGAACCGGTTAGTTATATAGACCCGGTCGATTATCCGAATACCTGTTTTGATTTCATGGGTAAGATTGCATTTTCCGGGGATTATCGGTTTATGACGGACCGGTCTTATAATTTAGTTGGATTTTCCATCCCGTTTGTTGCGGATTTAAATAAAGACGGATACCCGGAAATTATAGCTTTTGGTAAAAGAGGAACCAATGCGGATTATCATTATGACAATGTCCGTATTTTTAACGGACAAACGGGGCAGCATATTTGTAGTTTGCAAATAGCGTCGAGCGAATTTATACACGACGGATGGCACCCTTCACCTTCGCCGGCTGTCCTTGTGGATGCAAACAGAGACGGAATTGTGGAATTTATCATGGCATTTCCTCAGGGTGGGGGGGGAGACAAATCGGAATACAGGGGCAAAGTTGTGTCTTTTAATCTCCGGCCGGCAGACTCTGCTTATGTATTGGAACATAACAGAACGTTTCCTGTCGGTTATGGAGATGGCATAATATCCAAAGCCTCGCTTCCCACGCCACAGGTATGCGATTTGGATGGAGACGGTACACCCGAACTGCTTGTCTACAATAAAGTGTATGACGCTGTAAGTGGAGAATTATTATTTACCATCGACCAAAACTATATGGGACGCAATCCGATGGCCAGATACGAAAATGACAGATATCAGGTGTTTCCCTATATTTATGATTTAGATGGAGACGGTATTTATGATATAACCGCCGGCGGGAAAATGTATAAGATTACCAAACCGGGCGATGCTTGGAAAGTACAGGAAATCGAATTGAATGGTAGCGATAATCCGGGTGATGGTTTTACCGGAGTTGCAGATATTGACGGCGACGGTTTGCCGGATATTGTTACTGTTCGTTCGGTTTCATGGGATGATAACGGAGATATTTTAGTGACTGTATGGAATCCCGGATTCGCTAATGGCGTAGCGCAACCTCGCGTCATAGCTAAGAAAACGGTTAAATACATAAGCAGGGGTGGGTATGGTAGTAATTCGTATGTGTACATAGGCGATATTAACGGCGTTGAATATAAAGGAAAACACCTGCCTGAAATTACTGTCCTATCCGGGCGTGTAGTATTTACCGATGAGGAAGTACATCCCGGCGTGTCGGGCTTAAAAGGAAGAAGAACCAATGGCGACGGCGTTATTTTCGCGCTTACTTTTGATGAGAATGAAACAGATATAACCGAAAAACTCAAGTTCTCCTTCTTCTTAGAACACAATGATGATTCAGTCAATACGGGATTTACCATGTTTGATTTCGACAATGATGGTATTATGGAAATCTGTTACCGCGACAGGAGGTCTTTACGAATTATAAAACCGACAAAATCGTATGTTGCATTAGATGAAAACAGTAGTGACGTTATCTTATTTAAAAAGGCGGTCTATTCCGCAACAGGTTTTGAATATCCGGTTATTGCCGATATTGATAATGACGCATCTGCCGAAATGCTTGTAATGGGTTCTCCTGTTGCCGGAGGATATCATGGGTATGTTTATGCCTTAGGAAACAAAGGCGACAAATTCGCGCCGGCACGCCCTGTATGGAATCAATTTATTTACGACCCATTCAAAATTAACGATGATTTAACAACGCCTACAGGGCCGGCAAAAAATCGCTTGGTGTACAAATATCAACATGAGGTGAGAAATGATGAAGGTATTGTAGAAAAAACGATAAATAATTATCAACCGTATAATGCTACGATTAATCAAACGCCTTATTTTACAACGTTGTCGAATGGCGCCGGACAAATAAGCAGTTTTGAACCTATTATCTTTTTAACGGAATCCTACCTCGCCACAGAAAAAGCGAAGGATGAAACCAAACGCCCGAAGATTGTTATACAGGGAGGCAAGGCTTTTATTGAAGTAACGATAGGAAATAAGGCGACGGCAAAAACGGATATTTCAGTCAATACGCCCATTGCAATCTATGAAAACCAGATTAGCCCGTCTACTTTCGTGAAAAAAGAGAGTTTAAGTACGTTAGGAATAACCACAGCCATTAGAGCAGGACAGGAAATACGGATACAGATACCTGTTGCTAACGCATATTCGGTATATCATGTCCGGCTGGGAGATGACAGCGAAAATGAAGGCCAGGGAAAAACAAATTGGAAATGGCATTTCGGAACAAATAATGAAGGACAAGGCGCCGGTACAAACGTCTCGAATCCAGCGGCCGACCCCGCCAGAGGTATCGGAAAAGCGCGCCGCGCCTATCGTGACTGCGACTGGACAGACCAAGCTGTAAAAGTATCATTGATCAATCTTAATCATGACGCCGTTACCGTGCAGGAGTTCAAATCTGTTATGATTGACGTCTTTGCGAATGATGAGATCAATATATCCGATCCATCGAATCCGTTTCCTACTCTGAAGCCGGGTTTCAAAATGAGTAATCAATCTATCCGGGGGAAAGGGCCGGTGGCCGGTACGCTTACGTTCTCGGGAAACAATATTATTTATACACATAACGGAACCATTCCGCCTAATAATATCGATACATTTTCGTATGCATTCAACTATGCACTCACTGGCAACGGGGCGAAAAGAGAATTTTTTGCCAATGTATACATCTATATTATGCAACCTGTATCAGGAAGTTTTGGCGTTTGCCATGGCGATGACTTCTCTGTCAAACTCAAAGAGTCTCCTAAAGACATCCGCTTTATCTGGTGGAATGAGCAGAATCAATTGCAAATGTCTTCCGATAGTTTAGCGATTCGTTTCGGCGCCGTAACAGTTCCTAAGACATATACGGTGAAGCCGTTGTTGGCTACATGGAATAATGACAGGATTGAATTTATTCCCGGGCAACTGACCGTGAATCCATTGGGAACTCCCGGTTATAAAGCCGTTATGAAATGGACGGGAGGAATAGATACTAATTGGAATGATCCGCGCAACTGGGTGGAAATAATGGAGGGTGTGGAAACTTCTGCATCAATTGTGCCGGCAAGTTGCGCAGATATCATCATTCCTTCCGGCTTGAAAAACTATCCGATATTAACAAGCCCCGCCTCATGTGCGAATATCACAATGAAAAACAACGCCATGATAGCCGGTATTCATTGGCTTACCTATACGAATGCACAAGTGGAACTAACGTTAAACCCGGCAGACAGGAACCGGTTCATCATGTGGTCTGCCCCTTTGATGAATATATATTCGGGCGATTATCATTTCAAAAAAGAGAATGTGCCTTATTGGGGAGATATTTTCGTAAACTTCTTCCAGGCTAAAAACCCGGATGATTTGTCGAGCGTCGCTAAAGATAATCATTTTACATCCACATTCAAAAACCTCGGGTTTGAATTGGGACAGGGACAGGCGTTTAATCTGAAACTGATTGCTACTTCGCTGAACAAAGATAGTATATTTGTATTCCCCAAAACAGGGAAAAAATATATGGCAACGGATGGTACGCTGTATCATACGCCTCGTAACGCCCACGCCGGCAAATTTATGTCGGACACCGTTATTGCAGCAGGAAACCGGATTCACGTGCCAAACGCTATCTCCAGTTCAAACTACATACAGGTAGCCAATCCGTTCATGGCTTATCTGGATATCAAGAGCTTTCTTGCGAATAATATGAATCTTGAAAATTCAGTCAAGATTTGGAATGGCAGAACAAACACGCAACCGAACGCTGTTCCGGGAGATTTCATAACAATCTTACCGTATAAAGCAACCGGCAATCGTTACATCATAGACAATGCAGATAGTTGGTTTGAGAGCGGAATCAACAATACGGGCTATATCGCCCCATTGCAATCTTTCTTTGTAAAGAAGGCAAATCCCGGAGAAACAATCAGCGTATTGAATATGGATCCTGCCTGGACTACAACCGTCAATCTCTCCCGTTCGGGAAATTACACCTTACGCGCTGATACGGAAGAAATCCATACGCTTCGTATCAAAGCTACGCAGAACCAGGAGTCGAGCGCCACCGTATTATTCTCTCATCCGGAAGCAAGTCCGGATTATAATAAGGATAATGACGCCTATAAATTGTTCTCTTCGGAAACAGCGGTTTCGGTATACAGTTTTTCTCCTGCCAATGACCCGCTGGCTATCCAGACGAGCAACAATTTCCAGAATGCCGCCATCCGTTTGGGTATCCGCCTGAAAGAAGCCGGTAAGGTAAGGCTTCACTTTTCCGGCATGGAAACCTTTGGCTACAAGGTATACCTGATTGACCATTCGCAGAATAACAAAAAAACGGACGTACAGCAAAATCCAACCTATACCTTCACGGCCGTTAAACAATCGCCCAATGATAAGGTAATAGAACTCAATAACCGTTTTACGCTGGAAATGCAATATGCCGGAGATATAAAAACGGCGAATGAAACGATTCCGGCAAAAAAAACAATCATAACATCAAAAGACGGATGTATTTATGTACAAGCGCCTTCTGTTGCCCGCAGTTTGCAAATTTACAATACGTCCGGGGCATTGGTTTATAGCAGCCATATTAAATCGGATAATTACCAGGTACGCTTAGATTCCTCTCAAACATATATTGTGAAAGTGACAATAAATGACGAATGTATTATAGAAAAAGCGCTCGTCAAGTAATGACATTGGGTTAATCCCAATTTAGGTTTAAATTCTTATCTTAACCCGGGCATGTGAATGTCTGGGTTTTGTTTTACCTCTTAACTGGGTAACCTGAATCCGGGCTAAGGAATTACGAGAAAATGCAAATTCTTTGCAGAAATCATCTACTACACAGAAAATTTCAGTAATTTTGTCTGGGGTAAGCATGTTCATATTATTTTGCTAAGTATTTGATTTTCATTTAACAGATTAGATTGTATGAAAAGAGTTTGGGCGATAGCATCTCTTCTATTTTTGTTTTTACAGTTCTCTTTATATTCTCAAAATAAAGAAGATATAAATGTACTGTATACCGAAACGGATACATTATCGAAAAATGTGAAAGATTCGCTTCTGATCGAAGACCTCAGATTGCAGATACAAGAATTTAAACTGAATGAGATACTGATACAAACCCAGTATAATAATAATATACGGCAAAGCCTTGAAGAAGATTCTTTAAAAAAAGTTAGGCAGCGTGCTCTGATTGACTCATTACGTAGTCTGACTAAGGGAGTTCCTCTTGTTGTCGAAAAAGACACTCTCCTAGCGCTCTATACTAAAAGGGGAGGGGTAACACCTCGTGACAGAGTAGACAGAGCTGAAAAAATTATCATGAATCTGGGAAAAAGCTTAACGCTGAACCTCGATAGTTTTTTTGTTTTCGATAGCGAATATGTCACAGATATAATGAGCGGAGATCAGGTTATACTTACAGTTACAGATCAAGATGGGTTGTGGCAGAATATGAGCAGGCAAGAATTAGCCGGATTGTATCTTCCTGTCATTGCTAATAAAATAGAACAATTGCATTCCGAATATGGGTTAATGATGAAAATGAAGAATATTTTATTCTCTATTCTGATCATTGCAGCACAAATTGGGATTATTTACTTAACTAATAAATTATTTAAAAAGCTGCGTCTATTAATAGTCAAATTGATGCGGACAAAATTGCACCCCATTTCATTCAAGGATTATGAATTTTTAAATGTAAGAAAACAAGCGCATATGCTCATTTTCTTCTCTAACGGTTTGCGCATCGTAATAATACTTCTGCAACTGTTAATTACTATTCCAATTCTATTTTCTATTTTCCCCGAAACAGAGAATATCGCATATTCGGTTTTCTCTTATGTATGGAACCCGTTGAAAGATATTTTACTTAGTATTATCAGATATTTACCCAAATTATTGAAAATACTTGTAATCCTGTTTTGTTTTAGATATTTAAATAAAGGATTGAAATATATAACAAATGAAATTGCAACGGGAAAATTACGTATAACAGGCTTTTATGACGATTGGGCTTTTCCTACCTACAATATTTTAAAATTCTTGTTGTATTCGTTTATGTTCATAATGATATGGCCTCTTTTACCTAATTCGGATTCTGAAATTTTTAAAGGAGTATCCGTCTTTCTGGGATTAGTAGTATCATTAGGGTCGACTACAGTTATAGGAAATTTAATGGCAGGTATGGTTCTTACATATATGCGTTCGTTCAAAATAGGAGATCAAATAAAGCTAAATGGTATAATGGGAGTTGTTGTTGAAAAAACTCCTTTTGTAACGCGTATTCGTACACGTCAGAACGAAATAGTTACTTTACCAAATTCCGCAGTTATGTCGTCACAGACTGTGAATTATACTATGTCTATAGAAAAACAATATGGAGTTATTGTTACTGTTGACATTACTGTCGGATATGAAGTAGATAAAAATGAAGTTCGGGACTTGTTAATCTCGGCCACTGTAGGGGCGAAGGGAATCATTTCCCATCCCAAACCATTTGTGATGATTACAAAACTGGACGATTTTTATTGCTCTTACCAAATAAATGCTTACACGAGACAGGTAAAAACATTAGCTAGTGTCTATTCGGAACTAAATGAGAGAGTAATTGAAACGTTTAATGAGGCTGGAATCGAAATGATGTCCCCTCATTTTTATGCACAGCGCGACGGCAACGCAATTATGATACCGCCAAAGCAAACATCCCCGAACATTAATTGATATACAAAGTCGTGAAAATCGCTTAGGTCGAACTCGCGTAGGTGTAAATACAGGGCGAAAGGAAGAAAATCATTATGATGTCTTCAGGAAACCATTATAATGTCTTTCCCAAATCATTATAATGGTTTTCTGAACACAATATAATGGTTTCCTCAACACATCGTAATGATTTTCTTTTGCTAAAACAGAGCCACGGATTTTTTTTTATGCAATGCCATCAACCAAATCATCCGGACATGTAAATGTCCGCGTCTTGTTTTGCTGTCGAACGATTTTTTTAATATAAACACTGTAGAAGTAAAATATGCAAACGTTGACAAACTGTTTACTTTCTGTCGTATCCGCGGGAGGAATGTAAATAGCAACTGAAAATAAACGATTTTCTTCATCTTTTCTTTGATTTTAATTATGAAGTTCCATCGGACCCGGGCGCCGGCATCTCCTTTTTTCCCTCCTTTTCTTCCGTTCCGGTAAACGGTTTTCCTTCGAGGTACTCTACTTTAAAAATATGAAAACATAAAATAAATCCCGACAACAAAATCGGACCGAAAATAATGCCCATAAAGCCAAACAGCGATAATCCGATGATAACGCCGAAAATGGTAACAAGGGGATGTGTATCGGCCAATTTTTTTTGCAAAACAAAACGAGTCAGGTTGTCAATATTCGTAAGAATGAGCAACGAATAAGCAAACAAGCCCAACGCATTCCCCCAATCTCCCATAAGAGCCAGGTAAGCAGAGAGCGGAATCCATACAAATCCGGTTCCCAAAAGCGGGACAATAGAAGCAAAACAGGTAAGAAACGCAAAGACAACAGGGCTTGGGGCGCCGAATATAAGGTAACCGATGAAAGCAATGGCTCCCTGAATAATCGCTAAGAGCGGGATTCCCAATGCGTTTGTTTTAACCAGCACGTTTAACTCTTTCAACACAACACGCCGGTTTAAGTGGTTAAAAGGAAGTATCTCATACACATACCGCTCCATCTTACGCCCGTCTACAAGCATGAAATAAAGGACGAGAAGCAGCATTATGATGTTGATTATAAACCCACTGATGCCACTCATTAAAAATTGCCCGACTTTAGGTAATACGGAAATAACAGACGTCAGATTTCCTGTATCGAGGATGTTATATGTTGTTTTTTCTTCTATCAAATTAATGAGGCGTTCTATCCTGGCGGCCAACTCGACGGTATCCAGGTTAAAATCTTGTATTTCTGCTATAAACAACCATACGGCAAGCGTAAGGGGGATAAGAAAACAAAGAATCGTTTCAAACAATAATAACAAGGCAACCAGGCTTCTATTCCAGTGCTTCTGCCCGGTAAGGTAAAACATCTGCTTTCTTACTAATATATAGATAGTAAATGCGCCTAAAATCCCCCCAAGGAAAGGGACAAACTCTTTTATCAGGATAATTCCCAAAAGAAGGATAATACCAATTAATGAATATTTCCAATATTGTTCTTTTAAACTCATCGCTTATATTTATTGATAGGCAAAGATAGACTGTTTATTTGTTAAACAAATGAAATGTTAGAACGTTTTAAGTTTGTATATTTGCCACATAATTATGTTTAACGGATATGGAGGATACAAAAGCGCAATTTGAGGAAGTAATCACCCAGTGCAGGGAGTTGTTTGAAAATAAACTAAAGGACTACAACCCGTCGTGGCGAATCATGCGTCCCGAATCAGTTACTGATCAATTACTTATAAAAGCACACCGGATTCGCAGCCTCGAACTAAAAGGCGCCGGCATGATTGACGAAGGTATAAAGCCCGAGTTTATGGCGATTGTTAATTATGGCGTAATCGGGCTTATCCAACTCGAATCAGGCTTTGCCGGCACACCGGATATCACGCCCGAAAAAGCGCTAAGCCTGTACGATAAACATATGACGGCTACCAAAGAACTGATGTATGCCAAAAACCATGATTATGATGAAGCGTGGCGCCGGATGAAAGTCAGTTCGTATACCGACCTGATCCTGATGAAACTATACCGTGTGAAACAAATCGAAAGCCGGGGAGGTAAAACAATTGCATCGGAAGGTGTAGATGCTAATTATATGGATATGATAAATTATGCCCTTTTTGGTTTGATAAAGCTTGGATTTAGCGAAGAACAAACAAATGAATCCTAAAGAAAGAATCATAAAAACCGTTGCCGAGATTTGCCGGTTATTCATTGGCTGTGTATTTGTTTTCTCCGGATTTGTTAAGGCGATAGACCCTACAGGGTTTGCTATTAAAATAGGGGATTATTTAACGGCCTTTGGCTTACAGGATTTTAAACCGATCGCGCTGTTGGCTTCCGTCAATCTGAGCGCGGTAGAATTTACCCTGGGTGTTTGTATGCTGCTGGGGGTGTACAGGCGGTATATGTCTATATTGGTACTGTTGGTTATGCTGTTTATGACGCCGCTAACGCTTTATCTGGCCCTTTTCAATCCGGTGCCGGATTGCGGATGTTTTGGCGACGCCGTTATTCTTTCCAATTGGGCAACGTTCTATAAGAATATCGTTTTGCTGTCGGCCACTGTTTTTGTCCTGATTCATAACCAGAAACTTTATCAATGTTTTACATTCAACGTCTATTGGTTTGTCGTCTTATTTGTTTATGTCTATTGCGTTGGCTTTTCCTGGTGGAATTACAACCACCTTCCCCTGATTGATTTTCGCCCGTATAAAATCGGAGCCAATATCCCTGAACAAATGACAATCCCCGGCGATGCGCCGCATGACGAGTACGAATTTGTTTTTATTTACGAAAAAGACGGCGTAAAGAAAGAATTTACATTAGAGAATTATCCGGCGAACGATTCGTCCTGGACATTTGTTGATACGCGTACAAAGTTAGCTGCGGGGGGGGTAAAGCCACGGATTGAAGCATTCAACGTTTACGACAACGACAACCGAGATGTTTCGGATATCATCCTTTATAACGAAGAACCTATTTTTTTGCTTATCGCCCACAAGCTGGAAGAAGCGAACGACGGACGAATTGATGAAATCAACAATCTGTATGACTATGTTTTGGAGCGCAAAATCCCCTTCTATTGCATCACCGGATCGGCTCAGAAATGTATACAGGCCTGGATTGATATCACCGGAGCCGAATATCCTTTCCTCTTTGCCGATGATGTTTTATTGAAGACAATCATCCGTTCCAATCCGGGGCTTGTATTGATAAAGAACGGGACTGTCTTGAAAAAATGGCACTATAAAGATATTCCGGAAGAAGAAAATATAGACAAGGCAGTAAACGGTTATTTGGAAGAAAAACAGGCAAATGATGAAGGAAACCGGTGGATTTATATCAATTTATCAGGTTTTACCGTACCTTTGCTGCTTGTTTGGGTGTATGATTTCCTGCATTTCCGTCGCAGGAAAGAATTTGAAGACGAATAAACATATTGTATCATATATTAATTTATAAAACTTATGAGAAAGAATATTATTGCCGGAAACTGGAAAATGAATACTACGCTTCCCGAAGGTCTGGCATTGGCAAAAGGATTGAACGATGCCCTGAAAGGCAAAACGCTCAAATGTGATGTTGTAATCGGCGTTCCGTTTACTCACCTGACAAGTATTGCGGCAGCAATCGATACGGCTCAAATAGGCGTTGCTGCCCAGAATTGTGCCAATAACGGCAAAGGAGCCTTCACCGGCGAAGTATCGGCAGCCATGGTAGCTTCTACCGGAGCAACTTATGTAATTATAGGACATTCGGAAAGGCGAAGCTACTATCATGAAAATGATGGAATCCTGAAGGAAAAAGTAAGCCTGGCATTAGCCAATGGGCTTACCCCGATTTTCTGTATCGGCGAAGTGCTGGAAGAAAGAGAAGCCGGCAAACATTTTGAGGTGGTAGACCGGCAGGTGGAAGGCGCTTTGTTTGATTTATCTGCCGAGGATTTTGGAAAACTTGTTATCGCTTACGAACCCGTTTGGGCTATCGGAACCGGAAAAACAGCCACGGCGGAACAGGCGCAGGAAATCCATGCGCACATACGGAGCACCCTCGCAAACAAATACGGGCAAACGGTAGCCGATAATTGCCCGATCCTTTATGGCGGAAGTATGAATGCGGAAAACGCAAAAGGCCTGGTTGCCAAACCGGACGTTGACGGCGGCTTGATTGGCGGCGCTTCTTTATCCGTAGAAAAGTTTCTTCCTATCGTAGAAGCATTTTAATTAGTCTTATCCGGAGGCAAGGCGAAGCCTTGCCTCTGTAAAACCATAAACGAATGAAACTGTTTTTATTTTTTACCGGGCTATTCTTATTTCTTACTTGTATTAGTAATGTATCCGCCCAATATTTACCCGGCCCATATACAACCATTTTTGACGCCCTGCAGGAAAAGCAATCAGGGAAAGGAGAAGTGACGATCGATCAGCCTCTCAGCATCAAGAACATGGTGGGAGCCCGCCAATTTGGTAGAAATGTAGAAACAAGCGATGGATACTCTTTCTTAAAAGCGCAGGGATACCGCGTACAGGTTTTCTCCGGAAACAACCAGCGTACGTCCAAAGACGAAGCATTCCAAAAAGAACAACAAATAAAAGAGACTTTTCCCGGCCTCAAAACATATGTTACATACGTCGCTCCTTTTTGGAGATTACGTGTAGGCGATTACAGTTCGCACGACGAAGCTTATTATACGCAACGCCGAATAGCCGAGGCCTTCCCGTCTTTCGGTAAAGAAATGTATATCGTGCGGGAGGAAATTCAAATTCCGTTGGATTACTATTTTAACTAAACAACGCAAAGAACGCAAATGATGAAAGATACAAATGAAGGTGTTTCGGAAACGCGCGAAATGCTATCTTCCCATTACAAAAAAATAATCCAATTACTGGGAGAGGATCCCGAACGCGAAGGTTTACTGAAAACGCCTGCTCGTGTAGCCAAAGCCATGCAATTCCTCACCGGCGGATACCATGAAGACCCTGGAGAAATATTGTCGTCGGCTATGTTCCGTGAGGAGGGATACAAACAAATGGTTATTGTAAAGGATATTGACTTCTTTTCCCTTTGCGAACATCATATGCTCCCGTTCTTCGGGAAAGCGCATGTGGCTTATATTCCTAATAAATACATCACGGGATTGAGTAAGATTCCCCGCGTAGTAGACGTCTTCGCCCGCCGCTTACAGATACAGGAACGGATGACGCTGGAAATTAAAGATTGTATCCAGAAAACATTAAATCCCTTAGGTGTAATGGTGGTAATAGAAGCTCAACATATGTGCATGCAAATGCGCGGCGTGTCAAAACAAAATTCATTGACGACGACATCTGATTTCACCGGTTTTTTCCAACAGGCAAAAACGCGTGAAGAATTTATGAACCTGATCAAAAAATAATCAGGCTTTGGCGAGTCGCATCACTCTTTCTACCGCATCATCTATCTGTAATTCACTTTCCATACCCAGCGTCATGCAACTGATATTTCCCCGGGTAAGGGCGAATTTGATGGATTGTTCGCGTTCATCGTCTTTGATGTGTTCTCCTTCTCCGAATACTTTCATGGCAATTACTCCCTTTCCGTTAGCCTGCGCTTGTGCAAGGATTTCACTTATTTCATCAGGAGTTCCGTCCATCTTTGTCCCGAACGGATTGAGCCGGGCCATGATCACATCTACCCAGGGATGTTGCGAGGCTAAGCGAAGGGCGTCTATGTTATGGCAGGAAACGCCTGTTGCTCTGATGATGCCATCTTGTTTTGCTTTGGCCAGTCCGTCGATATAATGAGTTCGGATTTTATCCCAGTTACCTTCCATCATACAATGCATCAAAAGGATATCAATGTAATCCGTATCTATTTCCTGACGGAAACGATCGAGAATCTTATCCACCGGCAAATTGTTCTCAGAGCCGTCTTCGTACGTCCATACTTTGGAAAGTAAGGTTAGTTTTTCTCGAGGCAATGTTTTTATCGCCTCTCCTACAAAAGGATGCGAGCCATATCCGTCGGCCATATCAAAAAAATGGATTCCCCGTTCATAGGCATGGTGTGCCATTTTTACAAAAGTATCCATGCCTTTGCGCGTTTGATTGGAGCCTTTGTTGTATCCCACCGTTCCTGTTCCCATAGCTATACGGGAGACCAGTAATCCCGTTTTTCCCAATTTCACTTTATCTACTGCAACATTAGCCGGTACACAACTGATGTTGGCAAAGCCCGACCCGATGACAGTCAGCCCGGCCATTCCGGCCGCTCCTGTCTTAATAAACCTACGCCTGGTAATTTTATTCATAATGGATTAATTTAAAAGTCGCAAGATAGTTATTTTTTTATATATTCATGTGTCCATAAAACAATTTTTCCGGCAGCGCGTGAAGTTGTTACGTCAATAATGCGTTGGTTGGCACTGCCTTTAAAGTGCAAGGCCTCATCACGAAGATTTTCCATATACAGACCATCTATCAATACATCTATATAAGGTAAAATTCCGGCAAGTTCGGGAGATGCCAGAACTTGTTCGTACCGGTATCCCGTATAACACCAGATGGTTTTACGGGTTTCATGGCGGATACGACGAGCGAGTTCCGTAAAACCTTCCGGCTGCATCAACGGGTCGCCGCCGCTGAACGTAACATTCGAAAATTCGGTTCTTTTAACAATCTCCAGTATCTCCTCAACCGTATAGTAAACGCCGCCTTGTATATCCCATGATTGCGGATTATGGCATCCCTTACAATGGTGATTGCACCCGGCTGCATAAATAGCTGTCCGAAACCCCGGCCCGTCTACCGTTGTATCTTCTACTATTTTTACTATGGAAAGATTATTCATGGATAACCCTGTCATTTAGTTCGGCCAATTTAGCGTTGTTCCAACGATCGGTTGTTCCTACCAGATAGCCTGTTATACGCTGTAGTTTGTCAATACGCATACTTCTGCATTTCGGACACTCGTTCATCTGAGACGCTGCATTTTCATATCCGCAATCCGAACACCGGTTTCGGTTATGATTCACCGAAGCATACCCCATGTTATATTTATCCATCAAATCCACAACCGTCATAATGGCTTCGGGGTTATGGGTAGCATCTCCATCTATTTCTACATAAAAGATATGGCCGCCACGTGTTATATCATGGTACGGCGCTTCAATCTTTGCCTTATGATGAGCGCTACACGGGTAGTAAACCGGCACATGATTGGAATTTGTATAATATTCCCTGTCGGTTATTCCCGGCAGAGTGCCAAATGTTTTCTTATCCCTGCGTGTAAAATGCCCGCATAATCCTTCTGCCGGCGTAGCCAGAACACTGTAGTTGTGCTGGTATTTTTCTGAAAATTCATTTATTCTGTCCCGCATATGGGTTACAATTTCAAGACCCAGTTTCTGTGCCTCGTCATCTTCGCCATGATGTTTGCCTGTTAAGGCTACTAATGCTTCTGCCAATCCGATAAAACCAATGCCAAGTGTTCCCTGATTAATAACACGTTCGATGGTATCATCCGATTTCAGGTTTTCACAGCCTTCCCAAAGTACAGACATCAGCAGGGGAAATTGTTTTGCCAAAGCTGTTTTCTGAAACTCCAAACGCCTGTGCAACTGTATAGCGGCCAATTCAAGCATCTCATTCAACTTTTCATAGAAACAGGCAATCCGCTTCTGTTGATTTCCGGCGTCCATACACTCGATAGCCATACGGACCAGGTTCAATGTCGAAAAAGAAAGGTTTCCACGCCCAACAGATGTTTTCCTGCCGAAACGGTTTTCAAAAACCCGGGTACGACACCCCATCGTCGCCACTTCATAAAAATAACGCTGCGGATCATCTTCGCACCACTCTTCGTGCCGGTTGAAAGTAGCGTCGAGATTCAGGAAATTAGGGAAGAAACGCCGGGCGCTTACTTTACAAGCCAATACGTACAAATCATAATTCCTGTCTTGGGGCAGATAACTTACCCCTCTTTTCTTTTTCCATATCTGGATGGGGAAGATAGCTGTCCCTCCATTTCCTACTCCTTCATTCGTACTGATCAATAATTCGCGAATAATGCATCTTCCTTCTGCCGAGGTATCCGTACCATAATTAATAGAGCTGAACACCACTTGGTTTCCTCCGCGCGAATGGATGGTATTCATATTATGGATAAACGATTCCATGGATTGATGCACACGCCCTATCGTCCGGTTGATGGCATGTTGTACAATCCGTTCTTCACCTTTTAATCCGTCCAACGCTTTTTGCCGGTAATCGGCAATTGCTACATTATATAAATGTTTGTAATCGTCCCCGTTTATTTGTTCCAGTATTTTTATCTCTTCAATGAAGGTAAGCCTTACATACGGCGCCATATAGAAGTCGAACGCGGGAATGGCCTGTCCGCCGTGCATTTCGTTCTGGGCTGTTTCCAAAGAGATACATCCCAACATACTTGCCGTTTCTATCCGTTTGGCCGGGCGTGATTCGCCATGGCCGGCCGTAAGGCCGTTTCCAAGTATTTTATCCAACGGGTGCTGTACACAGGTAAGGCTCTTTGTCGGGTAATAATCCTTATCATGGATATGCAGATAGTTTTGGCGAACGGCTTCCTTTATATCCGGGAACAATAAATAATCGTCAACGAACGGCTTAGTAGACTCGCTGGCAAATTTCATCATCATCCCCGCCGGCGTGTCTGCATTCATATTCGCGTTTTCGCGCGTAATATCATTCGACTTGGCCTCAATGATTTCAAGAAATATATTTTTTGTCTTAGCTTTCCGGGCGATACTTCGCTGGTCGCGATAAGCAATATATTTCTTAGCTACCTCTTGCCGGGGGCTTTTCAGCAATTCGTCCTCTACCATATCCTGGATATCTTCTACAGTCATTTGCTCGCGGCCATGACATGAAATGTAGTCGGCTATGCTTCTTATTAATGATGTGTCTTCTCCCTTTTCGGTATGAAGCATTGCTTTACGTATAGCTCCTATGATTTTTTCTTCATTGAAACCAACTATCCGCCCATCACGTTTTACTACTGTTTGAATCATAATAACATATTTTTTCTTGTTTTCTTTCTTATTTCCGTTTTGTCAATAACAAAGGATAAATATATCGACAAAGATAAATGATTTATATGTCAGCATACCTGTTCGAGACAATAATTTTCAGTAATCAATATGTGAAGTTTTCTTAAATAAAATACAATAGTTTAGTTGTCAGTTTATTGTAAAAAAGAAATGCATAAATTATTTTCCAAAATAAAAATTATTTCATCTGATAAATCTTTCTTCGGTTTTCATGTTTTGTATCCAATTAATGAGTAATTTTGTGCCTTGATTGATTTAGGTATGGAATGGATTGGCGATTTATTATGGGGCGGCGGGATTGCCCACTCTGTCCTTATTTTATCTGTTGTGATAGCTTTAGGTATCCAACTGGGGAAAATTAAAATCTTTGGCGTATCATTAGGTATCACGTTGGTACTTTTCGTAGGGATACTTTTGGGACATTTCGGGTTTCGCGTTCACGAAGATATACTTCATTTCCTTAAAGAATTTGGGCTTATTTTATTTGTCTTCTCCGTGGGGATGCAGGTGGGCCCCGGTTTCTTTTCTTCTTTCAAACAGGGTGGCATTACATTAAATATGCTGGCTTGCGGGATTGTTCTTCTCGGAGCTGTCATTACGATTATTCTTCATTTCGTAACGGGTATCCCTCTTGCTACGATGGTGGGTATTATGTCGGGCGCCATTACCAATACGCCGGGATTAGGCGCTGCCCAACAGGCATACGGTGATTTATTGGGCAATACCGACCCTACGATCGCTCTCGGTTATGCCGTTGCTTACCCATTGGGAGTGGCGGGTATTATCCTTTCGATGTTATTTGTCCGTTATGCCTTCCGCATACGCCTCGACAAAGAAGCCAGACAAATTGAAGAAGAAGAAAGCAAACAAGTGCACGAAGCGATACCGGTTTCACTTGTCGTAAAAAATCCGGCGGTATTTGGAAAAACAATCGGCGAATTATCCGCTTTGTTAATACATCGTGAGTTTGTAATTTCCCGTATCTGGGTAAAAGAAATAAACAGGATTGAAATAGCAAACGGCGGGACGGTATTGCACAGCGATGATAAAATATTTGTTATCACTACCGAACACGACGCCGAAGCGGTTAAAACATTTATCGGCCAGGAGATAGAAATGGACCGTAAACAATGGATCCCGGCCGATAGCCAGTTCGTCAGCCGCCGTATTGTCGTAACCAAGCCGGAACTAAACGGCAAAAAGCTTGGCGAACTCCAGTTGAGGCGGTTACATGGCGTTAATATCACCCGTATCAACCGTGCAGGCGTTGATTTGGTAGCCAATCACGGACTAACCATGCAAATCGGCGACCGCCTGACAGTAGTAGGCAGCGAACCGGCTGTTACCAAAGTGGAAGAAATATTCGGCAATTCCTTCAAACGGCTGAATGAACCCAACCTGATCACCATCTTTATCGGTATTGCTTTAGGGATCATTCTCGGAAGTCTTCCTATTGCATTCCCCGGTATTCCGCAATCGGTTAAATTAGGTTTAGCCGGCGGGCCGCTTATCGTTGCTATCTTAATCAGCCGGTTTGGTTACCGGTATAAATTGATCACTTATACCACACAAAGCGCCAACCTTATGCTGCGCGAAGTAGGTATTGCCCTTTTCCTTGCTTGCGTAGGATTAAGCGCCGGAGAAGGTTTCGTGGATACAATCGTGAACCAGGGCGGATTATCCTGGATAGGTTACGGATTTGTCATTACTACTATACCTTTATTGATTATAGGGTTTATCGGACGGTTTTTCTTCAAAATAAATTATTTCACCCTGATGGGATTAATCGCAGGCAGTACAACCGACCCGCCGGCATTAGCCTACGCAAATGCCACAGCAGGAAATGACTCCCCGTCCGTAGGATATGCTACGGTTTATCCTATCACCATGTTCCTTCGTGTACTCACCGCTCAATTAATGATTTTATTTTTTTATGCGTAAATATATCTATCTTGTTAAATAATGAAGGCCACGAAAACGATATTAGGTGGTGATATAAAAAGTCTGCTTCCAATCAGACATATCCGCAATTGATGTAAAAGAAAGCGAGATTGAAAGCTTTCACATGATTAAACAACTTCTTTGAATAACAGCAAGTTTTACGGAATGCTCTGCGGATACGATGTCTCAATCGGCAGTTATTTCACTCTATATTAACTATGTTCCTTCTCCGCTTTTGCTGCCTGTATGATTTCCTGCCTGGTTGCCAAATATTTATAACGGTATACTTTTTATATCATCACCTGTATTCATAAGCCACTATTTTTAATTATTTGAAATTTGGGGATATATATTACTTGTTTACTCGGATTTTTTAGTGGTTTTATTACTCCTCAATTCATGTTTCGGAACTCGATAGGCGTTTGTCCCGTTTTGCTCTTTCAACCACATGCGCATGAATATGTTGCAGTGTGTTCATTCCTGTCAGGCTGCGGAGCAGGTCGCTCAGGTAATGGGCAGACATGGACAGTTCCGAAGCAATATCGTTTGCCGCAATGAGTTTGTCGGGTTCCTGCTCGAAATGGCGGTGAAGCATGGCTTCAAAACGTGTTACAATGTCGGCTTCAACGTTGTGCCGCGTCCTGAATTGCCGCGTATAAAAGCGTTCGGCATAATTCAGCAGCACTTCTAATTGGGACACGATAATATCCTGCGTATGTTCACTGTATGAACTGTCAGGTAGTGCATCCCCAGTTGTAATGGCTGAAGAGGACAGTTTTTGCGCTGTCCTTAATGTTGGCATCGTTCACCTTGATAACCTTGCCCGTTTGGATATTCTGTATTGCGTAGGTGTTAAT
>JAISXD010000002.1 GCA_031270665.1 Tannerellaceae bacterium
TCTAAATGAAAAATGTAGCATGAGACACTTACAATAGAAAATGAGGAGGCGCACTTTATTCAGCCTCTTAGTTACCACATTTTTTTCCGCAAGAACCGGAACCAGACAAAAGCCGTTATGCCTTTCACCATACTGCTGATACTTATAACCCACCATACGCCGGTAACGCCCATCCACGAAGAGAGTAAAATAGCTAAAGGAATACGCAATAGATTGAATGTGATACTGATAATAGCAGGAGGTAGCGTTCGCCCGGTGCCATAGAAAAGCCCCTGCATTGTGATTTCAATCATCATAAACAACATCGAATACCCGTCTATACGCAGAAATATCCCTCCGGCAAGATAGGCCTCCCGTTCGGGAACGATGAGTGAGAATATTTCACTCCCCCAAAACACAAACAGTACCGTACAGAATAAGCCAAGAACGGAAGTCATAGCCAGTGTTACACGATAAGCCCCCAGCAGGCGTTCTTTCTTTTTTGCAGCATAGTTTTGAGCCACAAAAGCGCTAAGAGCCGTGCTGAATCCCTGAGACGTATTCCAGGCAATCGCTTCTATCTGTCCGCCGACCGTCATCGTCATCAGCCCTAAATGGCCGCCATGTGTAGAAGCCGTACGTCCCATAACCAGATTAATAAGGGCAAATAAAGTATTTAACAAGGCAACCGGCAATCCTAATTGAAAAACCCGTTTTGTATAGCCGGCGTCTAACCGGATAAAAAAGGAAAAGCCTCCTAACAGGCGGTTTCGTACTTTCAGTTGGTAAACAAACAGCAGGCAAACCGTCCCTTGCGAAATCCATGTTGCCCAGGCAGCCCCATCGGTTCCCCAACCAAAGCCAAGTATGAACAGCGGATCGAGCAGCATATTAATAACCAGCCCCATTCCATTAATGTAAAATGGAATGGGACTTAGCCCGGCGGCGTTATGTATGCCGGTAAAAGCATAAGAAAGAAAAACAAAAGGAAAAGCAGTTGTAATAATCCGGAGATAATCAACTGCATTTGCCGTTATGGAAGCATCCAATTTATACAGTTCAATAACAGGATGGGCAAAAACGAAAAGCACTCCCCCCCAACAAAGGGCAATAATTAATCCAATCGTAAGATTATGTGACGAATACTTCCGGGCGTCATCTTCATTACGGCCCCCGATACTCTGCGCGACACTTACTTCCGAACCAACTTTTGTAAGCAAAGCAATAGAACCTGTCATCCAGGCCAGAATTCCTACAGCGCCGATAGCAGCTACCGCTTCACTGCCCAATCGCCCCACCCACGCCATATCCGTCAGACTATAAGCCATCTGAATGAACGAAGTACCCATAATAGGGATAGCCAGGTTAAAAAGTTGGCGCTTAATCGGCCCGTTAGTCAAATCTTTTGTTCCCTGCATATTGCTACTTCGGGCTTTTAAGTATACTATAATAATGCAAATTTATCACTTTCCCGTTCTTCATTGCCGCCTGCTTCAAGATGCCTTCGCGCTCGAAACCGGCTTTTTGCAACACCCGTTGCGAAGCGATATTGAAATCGAAAGACGTGGCGTAAATCTTCCTTATTTCAGGAAAATGAAGAAAGACGTAAGATACCATTTCTTTAACCGCTTCGGTCATGACGCCCCGGTTCCAATAGTTCTCACCCAACCAGTAACCGATTTCGGCGCCGATTCGTTCCACATCGGTTTTCAGCACAATCCCGATACCGCCAACGGCTTTCCCGTCAATGACAAGCGCCATTTCAGTCGCCGGCAAGGGCTTGCCTAACGTCATCCCGATGAATTGTTTCCCGTCTTCTTCCCAATAAGGATGCGGAAAATAGTCGCGGAGATTGTTCCAGATATGGATATTATTGGCATTTTCAGCAAGCGAAGCAGCATCGGACAGTTGCCATTCACGAAGTTCAAAATCTCTTGTATGCATCTTAATTACTTTTATAAATCAAAATTACAACAACTTTTCTCCTTATCAGGGAAATCTTCCGATTTTTATTCCGGATTGATTTTTTGTAACTACCTGGTCTCATTCTGTCGGTGGTCATTCATGCAGCTAACATTTATGACAGTAAAGCAGCCCCGGGGGTGATTGCCGGTCTTAGGGAAGGTTTCGCCCCCCCCCAAATGAAAAAGATCGTGGCAGATGGAGGTTACAGAAGGGAACGGATAGAAAACAGCTGGTTAGGATACAAAAGAGCACCTCCGATTCTTCTTTCACAGAAAAGGAAGAACAGGCGTGCCGGAATGAAAGCATCCGGCAGCGATTACTCGGGGTTTACTGATGCTCCGCCTTCAGCAAATCGTTGACGGCTTTCACCGGGCTGAAGGTTTCTGCCGGGACTTCTATGAAGACGGTGTTCCAATCGCTCATCGCGCCGTTCCATAGGCCGGGTAATTCCATGGCTTTCAGTTCTTTTCCATCTTTGCTTTTGATTGATATGAAACCGGTTTCTTTGTCTGCATAATCAGGCAGGTTGTATTTGATTCCGTTATGGTCTTTCACGGCGCAGGCTAAATCTACCGGGTTGAAATGAGTTCCTTTTTCAAATAATTCCTTCTTGGCCGGATCATTCAAATCGATTTGTGAGCTTTCGAGTATTTGCGGAGAAATGGTTCCGTCCTGATTTACGGCGAAGAAAGGGCCCCCTCCCGGTTGACCTGTATTCTTTACCATGCCGCATACCCGGATAGGGCGTTGGAACTTTCTTTTCAGATAAAGAACCAAGTCTGCATCTTCAAGATATTTAATGTCGGGATTACGTACGCAAAGTTCATCCTGCAGGAAATGAATCATTTCTTCCACTTGCTTATGCGTGTATTTCCCGCTGTCTATCAGCCGTAGGTACGCATGTATCTTTGCTTGTAATCTGACCAGGACGCCGCCCAATACTTTTTTATAGATAACCGTAGCATATTTAAAGCTGTCGGGCGCTACATTATCTATATTTTTTATAAAGATAATATCGGCGTCAATATCATTGAGATTTTCTATCAGCGCTCCATGCCCTCCGGGGCGGAAAAGTAATCTCCCGTTGTTATCCCGGAACGGATTGTTGTTCATGTCGGCGGCGATGGTATCGGTAGACGGTTTTTGCCGGCTAAAGGAGATATGGTATTCTACGGAGAACCTATTTTCATAGAGCGCCTTTTTCTTGTTGACCAGCGCCCTGAATAACTCCTCGTGTCCGGCAGATACGGTAAAATGCAGGCGCACATCCCCTGCCTTATTTTTAGCATACATGCTGCCTTCGGCCAGATGTTCCTCCATTGCCGTACGCATGCTTTTAGGATAACGATGGAAGAGGAGCAAACCTTTGGGCAGTTGGCCGTAATTTAATCCCGGTTCATTCAGTAATGCCGAAGCAATATCCCTGTATCTTCCGGTTTCAATCAGTTCGGGAATATCTTTTTCGTGGCAGACACGGCAGCATGTATTCAGCTCTTCATAGAAAGCAAACTTTTCTATGTTATCAAAAAAATGTTTTACGGAAGACGACGTTCCAGGTAGCGGCTGATCCGCGTCAAGGAAAGCAAACAAATCTTTAAACATCCGGCTTGCCGCCCCGGATGCAGGGACAAATTTGACGATTGTCTTATTCTTCCCGGCATATTCTTCCCAGGCGTCAATGTACATAAGCTGTTTATCCTGGGGGATAACGACGATTCCTTTTTCAATGGAAGCAGAATCTGTTATTGCGAGAAAAGGAAAGCCTTTGACAAAGGAGGCTAATTGTTCCTCTACCTGTTCTTCACGGATGCCTTTGGCTTTGATTTGATTTAAGTCTTCTTTTGTGAGCATATAATGGCTTTTTTAGGTTTACGCATATACTACAAATATATAAAATAAGCGTTAAATCATAAATATATTAAAAGAAAAAAAGGTACTTTTACAATATATTAGTAAGTTGAGAGCCGTAAGAAAGGAATTTAATTCATTGATGTTATGACTGAAACAGTATTTTTTACGTCGGAAGAGAAAATCTTGTTCCGCGCCGGATATAAAGAATTAACAGCTTGCCTGTACCCGTTCCTCGAAAAGGACGATATCCGTAAGATGCGTACGCTCATGCAAAAGGTTATCTCGCTGGATTGTTATGGAAGAGACAAAAACGGCATAAACGGGCTTTTACGCAGTATAGATACCGCGTTGATAGCAGCGTCGAATATTGGTTTGAAGCGGGCACCCATCATTGCCCTTCTTTTATACAGGCCGGTGTTGAAGAAAATTATAACGATTGACGAGGTAAAGCAGACGTTTGACGAAGATGCGGCATTACTTATTTCCCGGTTGCTTAAAACGTCCAACCTGTACGCCCGTAATACCGCCATTGATTCGGAAAACTTTCATCACCTGCTCTTCTCTTTTGCCGAAGATGTACGGGTTATCCTCCTGATGATTGCCGACAGGCTTTACCTGATGCAAAACGGTAAACGCCTGGTGAACGAAGAAGACCGCAAACGGCTGGCTATGGAAGCGTCTTATTTATACGCACCGCTTGCGCACCGGCTAGGATTATATAAAATAAAAGGAGAACTGGAAGACCTTTCGCTTAAATTTACAGACCCGGAACAATTTGCCTTTATCAAACAAAAGCTAAACGAAACGAAGCGGTCGCGCGATGCCTATATTGTAGGCTTTATCGAACCGATAAAGAAGAAATTAGAAGAAACCGGCTTGGCGTTTGATATTAAAGGACGCACCAAGTCTATACATTCCATTAATAACAAACTGAAGAAACAACAGATTGATTTTGAGGGGATTTATGACTTATTCGCCATACGTATTATCCTGGATATGCCGGACGCTTCGCGCGAAGAGGAAAAAGCCGCCTGCTGGAGAGTCTATTCGATTGTAACGAATATGTACCAACCCAATCCGAAACGGATGAAAGACTGGATATCGATCCCGAAGAGCAACGGATACGAGAGCCTGCATGCTACGGTAATGGGGCTTCAAAGCAAATGGGTGGAAGTACAGATACGAACCCTGCGGATGGACGAGATTGCCGAAAAAGGCCTCGCTGCACACTGGAAATACAAAGGAGTAAAAGAAGATATCGGCCTCGACGCTTTCCTCACCAACGTACGGATGGCGCTGGAATCGAACGATACGGATCCGCTGGATTTGATGAAAAACTTCAAAATGGATCTGTATAAAGACGAAATCTATGTTTTTACGCCCAAGGGGGAGTTGATTAAACTGCCGGCAGGCGCTACCGTGTTGGATTTCGCTTTCGCCATCCATACCAACCTGGGCAGCAAATGCGTCTCGGCCAAAGTGAATGATAAGAATGTACCGATTAAACATATTTTGCAGAATGGAGATACGGTTTCAATCCTGACTTCGCCAACACAGTCGCCCAAACGCGACTGGCTCACCTTTATACAAACAGCCAAAGCCCGCGTTAAGATTAAACAGGCTCTCCGGGAAGAAGCTGCCAAGACAGCCGACTTTGCCAAAGAGCTGCTCCAACGCCGTTTCAAAAACCGTAAAATAGATGTAGACGAAGGCATCTTGATGCGCTACATAAAGAAGAAAGGCTATAAAACCGTTACCGACTTCTATACAGACCTGAACGAAGAACGCTTAGACGCCAACCGGGTGATAGAAGAATACCTGGAAGCCGAACGGAAAGAAAACGAAACAACCGATCACACGGAAATAAGAAGCGCCGGAGATTTTACGACGACTACTGAAGCGGAAGAAATTTCTTCCAGGCAGGATGTGTTGGTCATCGATAAAAACCTGACGGGGATTGATTATAAGTTAGCGAAATGCTGTAATCCCATTTTTGGCGACGAAGTCTTCGCTTTCATATCCTCCCAGGGCATAAAAATACACCGGATGAATTGTCCGAATGCGCAAAGTATGTTCAACAGGTTTGGCTATCGTATTATTCAGGCCCGGTGGAGCGGTAAAGGGAATGATGGATACATCGTGAACCTGCAGGTTACCGGAAAAGACGATATTGCGATTGTAACCAATATCACGTCGGTCATCGGTAAGGAAGCCGGAGTATCCCTGCGTTCGCTCCATATCGATTCGGTAGATGGCTTTTTCCATGGGCATTTTACCGTGTTGGTAAAAGACACAAATGCTTTAGGCATATTGATTGGAAAGATAAAAACGGTGAAAGGGGTGAAGACCGTTACACGCCTGAACGCTTAAACGGGCGTCAACCCCATCTTCTCTGCCCGTTTCAGCATAAAGCGGCGAGCGGCTTCATATTTATTCGGGATTTCCCCGTCGAGGATAGCATTCTTGATTGCTTCTTTGATTACGCCTACAGGCTGGGAAGGAGGAAGCCCGAATGTCTTCATGATTTCCTCACCGCTTACGGGGGGCTGGAAGTTACGTATGCGGTCTTTCTCTTCTATTTCCGCCAGCTTTTCTCTTACTATGCGAAAGTTATTCAGGAAACGGCGTACTTTTTCGGGATTCTTACTGGTTATATCGGCTTCGCACAGCAGCATCAGGTCGTCTATATCGTTGCCTGCATCAAACAGCAGACGGCGGATAGCCGAATCGGTCACGTCTTCATCTGCCAGGTTGATGGGGCGCATATGCAAGTTTACCATCTTTTGCACGTACTTCATTTTCTCATTCATGGGAAGCTTCATCCGCCGGAAAATATCCGGTATCATTTTCTCTCCTATGAAGTTATGCCCATGGAAGGTCCACCCCAGGCGGTTGTCCCAGCGCTTGGTGGCCGGTTTGGCAATATCGTGCAGCAAAGCGCTCCAGCGCAGCCATACGTTGCCGGTATGGCGGCTCAACCGGTCGAGCACCATCAAAGTATGCGCCAGGTTGTCTTTATGCCCGATGCCGTCGCGCGTTTCGGCGCCTTTGAGCGCACTTAGCTCGGGAAAGATAAGAAGCAATAAGCCGGACATATCCAATAATTCAAACCCGACGGAGGGTTTAGGCGAAAGGATGATCTTATTTAGTTCATCCGCAATCCGTTCTTCCGAAATAATACGGATCCGTTCCTTGTTACGTACAATCGCATCAAAGGTATCCGGGTCTATATAAAAGCCCAATTGCGAAGCAAACCGGATGGCACGCATCATCCGGAGCGGATCGTCACTGAAGGTAATATCCGGGTTGAGGGGCGTACGGATGGTTTGATGTTCCATATCCCGCAGGCCGTCGAAGGGGTCGATTAATTCGCCGTACCGTTCTTTGTTGAGGCAAAGCGCTAAGGCGTTGATGGTAAAATCGCGGCGGTTCTGGTCGTCTTCAAGCGTGCCGTCTTCCACTACCGGTTTGCGGCTGTTGCGCTGGTACGATTCTTTACGCGCCCCGACAAATTCTATTTCCCAATCCCTGCTTTTTATCTGAGCGGTTCCAAAATTCTTAAAAACAGATAAACGGGCCGGTTTACCTAATGCCCGGAGCACCGCCTCTGCCAGTTCGATACCACTGCCAACGGTTACAATATCAATATCCTTAGACGCCCGGCGCAGGTAAATATCGCGCACATATCCTCCAATAACATAAGCCTCCAGCCCTAGTCGCCCCGCTATCTCCGAAACCATCCGAAACGGTTCCGACGACAGATGCTTCAATATCTCTTCCTTGTCTAAATCAATATACATTATCTCACTTTTAACGCTGCAAAGATAAGAACTAAAAAAGTAAATCAGCCATTTTAAGTTTCAAATAGGCATTTGTGACGTTGCAAGGCGCTATTCCATTTTAACACATTCAAAAGGGAAGAGACGAAGAATACAAGGCCGGGAGGGAAAAATAAGGAGGGGGAAGGGATGCCTGGCTGTTTTACAATATGCTGCCGTTAAGGCTTATTCGCTGACAGATGTTAAGGAATTTGCGTTTTCAGCTAACGGGTGTTTTGTGCGGACAGGGGGAAATCGGAGGACGATTCCGATTGTTTTCGTAAGCAAATGAATCTTTATTGACTGTTTTGCGAGAGGGTTCCGGAAAAACATGGCGGAGACTTGAAGAAAGGATTGTGGCGCTTTTGCAAAAGCATTGTAATCTCTTTGCAAAAACGTTACAATCGTTTGCTGAAGACATCACAATAAAAAACCGGAAGGCTCGAAAGCGCCCGGAAAAGTGAC
>JAISXD010000010.1 GCA_031270665.1 Tannerellaceae bacterium
GACTATCTGTGGCCGGAAATGAAACGTCTGGAAGTAGACCTTGTAGACGAACATTTCTACCGTTCTCCCGAATGGTTCCTCCGTGGCGCCAAACGATACGACTCTTACGACAGGAACGGGCCTAAAGTATTTGCCGGAGAATACGCCTGCCATGCTGTAAACCGCGAAAACAGTTTTCTTACCGCTCTCTGCGAAGCCGCCTTCATGACCGGTTTCGAACGTAATGCCGATGTAGTGCACCTTTGTACCTATGCGCCTTTATTTGCCCATGCGGATGCCTGGCAATGGCGCCCGGATTTAATTTGGTTCGACAATCTATCTTTGGTTAAGACACCCAACTATTATGTGCAGCAACTGTACGGACATTATGCCGGAACAAACGTACTTCCTTTAAAAATGAACAACGAACCTGTTGCCGGCCAGCATGATTTGTATGCAACGGCCGCTTTGGATAAGGAAACAAACGAACTGATCATCAAAGCGGCTAACGTAAGTATCCGCCACAAAACACTAAAGCTCGTTATCAACGGTCTGTCGCCCGGCAAACATGACGGGCGTTTAATAATACTCCATTCCTCCGACCTGGAAGCCAAAAACACCCTATACAGTCCGGACAATGTAGCGCCCGCCGAATCGACGATCGAGGTAAACGGCCCGATAGTGAACACAAGCCTCAAACCGCTAAGCTTCTCGGTATACCGGATCGCTTTGTAACGTTTATTTTATCTCTTTCCTCACGGGAGGAGAACAGGAAGCTGCCGGTAAGGTAGCCCCCTCCTCTCGCGTTGCTTTTCGTTCAAAAAGGAATCCAGACGGACAGTTGCCAGTCCCGGAATTTGCCGGAATCAAGATGGCTGGTTTTCACCACATTCATCAAACCATGTTTGTAGCTTACGCCTATTTCAAACACATTGAAATTGTATGCAATTTTCCCGGCAAGGGGTATATCAAAACTGTTTTTGCTATATTCCCCATTCTGCCTGAAATAGTAGGTTGGTTCAATCCCCGCAGCCACACGTAAGCCTTTGTATAGTGGGTAGCCAACCATTCCGCTTGCCGCAACGAAGAAATACTGTGAAGAAGCCTCATACAATGACGGCGTCAAATGGGACTTCCCATAATCGGAATGCCATAATTTCAGCCCTAAACCGGCATCCAAATCAAGAAATAAGGGCGAGATGCCCAACGGGCGAAGCCGGAAACGGTAGCCTACAGAAAAATTAGCTTTGTAATCTATCTTATTAACGATTGTTGTCCCCCCCCCAAAGGACGGGTTTATGTCTGTCTTAAGACTTCCGATTCCCCCGCCAACGATAAGTCCTGATTCGCTTTGAGCTTGCGAAAGCAATGACACTGCACAAAAGGCAGCAAGCAATATCAAAAATTTAATTTTCATGTTTCTACTGTTTTAATTTCAATGTCGGTTAATTAAAAAAAAGAGAAAAAAGAGAGCTGTTTTTTGATTTTCCGCCTTATTACGTTTAAGTTATTATTAAATATTCAACAAAGGGCTTAGCTTAACTAAAAATTCCATATAGAAAGAATAGAGCTGGCAAGACTCATGCTTCTCTATATGCTCTCTGCCCGTATACAAAAAAACATATAAACTTAAGTTTTAGATAAGAAAAACTCGGAAAAATTGCATAATTGAAAACATATAACCACATTTACCGGTAATAACCAATAAGATAAACGAACTAATAATTTTCAATTATGCTTATCGGCGATAAATATACTGAAGTTTTTCACATTACGGACAAATTTTGTAAGAAATTCTGCGGAAAAGTAAAAGAACTCCAAATAAAACAAAATATCCATGAGAAAAAGTATAAATTTTACCGGACAACAAGTAATAAATAATAGGATTATGAAGACAATAATGATTTCAACGATTAGCGTATGCCTCGCGTTGACGAATATGGTATCAGCGCAGGAAAGTCTTGGTGTATATTCACATAAGGTTGGTTTGTTCGAACTAATTCTTTTAGCCGAATCGCAGGGACAGGGAAATAAAAGTATTCTGATTGGCGCCACACCGGAAATGCTTCGGGAGTATGCCCCGACAGGAACATTTCCCAATGCAATGAATGCTTTCCTGGTGAAAACGCCCGGACAGAATATCCTGATAGACGCCGGCCTCGGCAGGAAATTAGTCGATAACCTCCAGGCATTGAACGTAGCGCCCGGACAGGTAGATGTTATCCTCATCACCCATATGCACGGCGACCATATCGGCGGATTATTACGCGATGGAAACGTCATATTCCCGCAAGCGGAAATCTATCTTCCGCAACCCGAATATGACTACTGGATGAGTGATGGAAAATTCAAACAACAACAAGAGGTAATCGCCGCCTATAAAACCAGGCTTCATTTATTTAAACCCAACGAACTGGATAAGGAAAGCGCTCCGTTATTACCCGGTTTTACCGCGTACGCCGCGTACGGACATACGCCGGGGCATACGGCATTCCTGCTTGAATCCGGGAATGAAAAAATGTTTGTCTGGGGAGATGTTACACATGCGATGGCTTTGCAAATGCCTTATCCGCAGGTAGCCGTCACCTATGATGTAAATCCGGACGACGCGATTGCAGCCCGCAAACAGGTATTGGAATATGTAACCCAGCATAAAATCCCCATTGCCGGTATGCATATTGCTTTCCCGGCTATGGGAACAATCAGCAAAGGAAAAGCCGGAGGGTATCTCTTTACGCCTTTTACGAAATAAGAGGTTTCCTGTCAGACTAAGTTCAAATCCTTTAATAATCCGGGAATCCCATGTTCGAAATCTACGCCAAAACGAATATCCGTTTTGGCGTTGTGGGTCCGTAAAATACTGTTGGCCGTAAAACGAACAGCTATTCCCGCCGAATCATTCAGGTCGAATCCGTTTAATAAGGCGGCTAATAAGGCGCTGCCGAAAACGTCGCCTGTACCGTGATAATACCCAGGTATTTTTGGAACAAGGGTATAACCGGTAATGCCCGTTTTCTTATTATAGGTAGCCGCTCCCAATTTTTCTTCATCAAAAAAGACACCGGTCAGAACGGTTTGCTCAGGTCCCATTTCACCCAGTTTGAACAACAGATCTTCTATATAGGCTTTCGAATACGGACCGGGACGATAGCTTTCGCCCAGCAATAAGGCGGCTTCCGTTATATTCGGTACAATAATATCGGCTTTTTCGCATAGTTTTCTCATGCCCAATGCAAACGCAGGCGTAAATATCTTGTATAATTCGCCATTATCGGCCATTACCGGATCTACCAACAGTAAATTGTCTTTTTCTCGAAACTCATCAAAAAAATCACTGACAATGTCCAATTGTTCGAACGAACCTAAAAAACCGCTGTAAATAGCGTCGAAAGATAGATTCAAGGATTTCCAGTGTTTCATGAACGGACGCATTTCGCCTGTCATGTCCATATAAGTATATCCTTCAATCCCTCCGGTATGCGTAGATAAAACCGCCGTTGGCAGAGCGCTGGTTTCAATACCGGCAGCCGACAGGATAGGCAGGGCCGCCGTAAGAGAACATTTACCGAATCCAGATAAATCATGTATAGCGGCCACCCGCTTCAAAAACATCTTATTTTCCATATCATCACTAATTTTCACTGATTAACAGCGCGAAATTATAAATAATATCACTACTGTCCGACAAAAATTTGAGTCATAATAAAAAAGGGCTACTTCCATAGAGTGGTTTCACCCTAAAAGTGTAGTTTTGTTTTACCACAAACAGTTCTACACCATGGTCAAAAGTA
>JAISXD010000031.1 GCA_031270665.1 Tannerellaceae bacterium
AGCGAGGAAGTAAGCCCAAAAGGCTTATTCATGGAATACGGATTGAAAAAACATCGTATATTTGCAGGCAAAAGGACGTGTTTTTTCTATTACTCTCTTAGAAAGAGACGGAAAAAAACAATTGCTTCAAAACGTTTATTTTCAATCCCTTTTATACATTTTAGCTGTTATGTTATTTCGTCAACAGCCACTCTGCCGGCGGTAAAGCCCTGGAAGGGACAAAAAGAAAATCATTGGGATAAAAGAGTGACATTTTATTTGTTATCCATACCTTTGCCGCATGACACAACATCTTTAAACAATATACATCATGAAAAGAAACAAACTATGGATGGCTTTCTTTGCTTTGGGGATTACGCTATCCGTACAAAGCCAGCAAACAAATGGGGGAATTTCTTCCGAAATGCTCCTTCAAATCAAACAGTCGTATCAGGGGACAGCAACAGACAAGGCGCTCCGGAACGCTATTACGAACAACGATATCAACAAACTGGCTGTCAACCTGGATAATAAGAATAATTTTGATACTTATTTTTCCGACAAAGTAGAAAGCAAAGGTATTACCAATCAGAAATCGTCCGGCCGTTGCTGGTTGTTTACCGGGTTGAATGTTTTCCGCTCCCAAATTATTGCCCGGTATGATTTATCCGATTTTCAGTTTTCGCACAACTATCCTTTCTTTTGGGACCAGTTGGAAAAAGCCAATCTTTTCCTTGAGGGGATTATCGATACACGTGATAAATCGCCAGACGACAAGATGGTGGAATGGCTCTTTAAAAACCCACTGAGCGACGGCGGGCAATTTACCGGAGTGGCCGATATCCTGACCAAATATGGCGTAGTGCCTGCCGACGTTATGACCGAAACATACAGCAGTGACAATACTCGCATGATGGCAAACCTGATTTCTCTGAAATTAAAAGAGTTCGGCCTGCAATTGCGCGAACAGGCGGCCAGAGGAACAAAAGTAACCGATCTGGGAAAAAAGAAAACCGAAATGCTGGGCGTCGTATACCGCATGCTGGTATTAACGTTAGGCGAACCGCCCGCTTCCTTTACCTGGACATTAAAAGATGCCAAAGGGACTCCCGTTTCCACCAAGGAATATACCCCTCAGTCATTCTACCGTGAGTTTATCGGCGCCGACTTACAAAACAATTATGTGATGCTGATGAACGACCCCAGCCGCGAATACTATAAACTGTATGAGATAGATTTCGACCGTCATGCGTACGACGGAAAGAACTGGACGTACGTAAACCTGCCGGCAGACGATATTAAAGAAATGGCCATCCGCTCGATTAAAGACAGTACCATGATGTACTTCTCCTGCGATGTAGGAAAATTCTTCGACCGCGAACGTGGTTTGCTGGATGTAAACCATTACGATTATGCCTCGTTAATGGGAACTACTTTCGGTATGGATAAAAAACAACGCATCCGGACATTCAGCAGTGGTTCTTCCCATGCAATGACGCTTATGGCTGTAGATTTGGACAAGAGCGGCAAACCGCGGAAATGGATGGTGGAAAACAGTTGGGGCCCCGGCGCCAACAACGGACACCTTATCATGACCGATGAATGGTTTACTGAATACATGTTCCGTTTAGTTATCGAAAGCCGGTACGCCACCAAGAATGTAAAAGATATCCTCAGGCAAAAACCAATACGCCTCCCCGCATGGGATCCGATGTTTAGTGATGAAGATTGACTAGTAACTATCCAAAAAAAATGAAATGATATGAAGAATGAAATGAAAAACGTGAAAATCGGTTTAATGGGAGTTGGATTAAATACCTACTGGGGGCAATTTGACGGTTTGCTCAGCCGGCTTACCGGATATCAAAACAGTATAGCAGAGAGGATGCGGTTACATGGGCAGGTCACCGTGGTGGATGCCGGCATGGTGGATGACACCTGCAAGGCAACAGAGGCCGCCTCTCTCATGAAGCGTGAAGAGATAGAGATACTGTTCATCTTTATATCCACCTATGCGCTGTCTTCTACCTTGGTCCCGGTAGTGAGCCGCCTGGATGTTCCGGTTATCCTGTTAAATATCCAACCCTTGCCGGCAATGGAGTATGACAGGATAAACAGTCTGGCAGACAGAGGCGATATAACCGGAGAGTGGCTGGCCAATTGCCAGGCGTGTTCTGTTCCCGAATTTGCCACTGTGCTCAACCGGGCTTCGGTCAAATATGATATCGTCACCGGATACCTGGATGATAAAGACGCATGGAACGATATCTACCAATGGATTGAGGCCGCCAACGTTGTATCGGGCATGAAGAACAACCGCATGGGCGTACTGGGCGGTTATTACAATGGCATGGTTGATGTATACTCCGACCTGCGGCTTCAGAGCGTCGTGTTCGGCACACACGTCGAAGTGTTGGAGATGTGCGAATTACTGGAGCTTAGGAAATCGGTAACAGCAGACGAGCTCAACGCTAAAATAGCAGAATTTGAAGACGTCTTTGTGATTGATAAAGAATGTTCGCCGGAAGAAATTGAGCGGGCGGCGCATACCTCGGTCGCATTAGACAAACTGATTGATAAATACCGTTTGGGCTCGATGGCCTATTATTATGCAGGCGCAGAGGGAAACGAATACGAAAATATCATTACTTCCGTCATAGCAGGCAATACCATCCTGACAGGAAAAAATATACCCATTGCCGGGGAGTATGAAGTCAAAACGGCACAGGCCATGAAGATAATGTCTTTGCTGGGAGCAGGCGGCTGTTTTTCCGAATTTTACGGGATAGACTTTCATGACGACGTAGTACTGTTGGGGCACGACGGGCCTGCACACTACATTATTTCGGAAGAAAAAGTGCAATTAGTACCCCTGCGGGTGTATCACGGCAAACCGGGGAAGGGATTATCCATACAAATGTCGGTAAAGCACGGGCCCGTAACGCTCCTATCCGTTGTAGAGGGGAAAAACGGCATTTCGCTGTTAGTGGCGGAGGGAGAGTCGGTGCCCGGCTCCATACTTCAAAACGGAAACGTTAACAGCAGGTACAAATTTCCCGTTTCGGTAAAAGAATTTATTGATAAATGGAGCAAAGCCGGGCCTTCCCATCATTGCGCCATCGGCGTTGGACACCTGGGTGACGTTCTGAAAAAATATGCCTTCCTGTCAGATATCCCGGTAACTTTCGTTTCTTAATTTGGCATTATATCCAACCGATTCCCGAAAAAATGATTCTATTGCTTATCAAGAAACTTTAAATATATTTGCCGGGAGTTTGATTTATAACGATAACCGATTGGAAACAGAAAAAGATACTTTGCTGAAACTTCGCGACGGTTCACCCGAAGCTTTTGAAAAACTATTCCATGCATACGGTGGGAAGTTATACAATTTTATCCTTAAAATTTCTTCGGGCGACGTTTATCTGGCGGAAGAGATGGTTCAAAATACGTTTGTCAGGGTTTGGGAAACACGCGCCTTCCTGAATCCTGACAAATCCTTTATTTCGTATCTGTGCACCATCGCCCGGAACAAGCTGGTAAACGAATATGAACACCGGACGGTAGAATATATTTACAGGGAATATGTACAGACGTTTCATCCGGCGACAGAAAACAGCACGGAAAAAGAAACAGACCGGAACCTGCTGGAAGAACTGATAGACCGCTTGATAGAAAAGCTGCCGCCGGCAAGGAAACAGGTATTTATTTTAAGCCGGAAAGAAATGCTGTCAACCAAGGAGATAGCAGAACGGCTCCGGATTTCGGAAAGCACGGTGCAAACCCAGTTGTCAAAGGCCGTATCGTTTATGAAAGAGCATCTGGCAAAATAGTATGATCACATACTATCGTTCGTATTGTTGGCTGTTTTGTTAATTAAATCAAACGGGATAGCGGATTGTTATGGGTTTCTTGTATATTTTGTTGAGGAGTTAATCTATTGAATGAAAAATGAATAAAAAAAATTGTCTGTCTATATTTGAACGGTATATATCGGGTGAAGCGCTACCGGATGAAATCAAAGAGTTAAAGTCGTTCGTTGAAAATAACGCCGGCCTTAACGAATGGCTGGAAGAGGGGATGGAAGATTCATCAGACAGTATCAACCCGGATACGGAAAGGAGAATGTTGGAGAATATACGTTCGCGAACAGACTATGGCGCCACCCTGCATGCCCCGGCCAACAGAAAGAATCGCAACGCCCGGCTGCACCTGAGAAAAACATCGGCGATTGCAGCCATCCTGCTTCCTGCCGTTATGCTGTGCGCCGCCTGGCTGTACCTGAAGCCCCGGCAGGGAGCATCGTTCGAAGTTAGTGCAAACAAGGGAGAAAAAGCCAGCCTGACGCTGACGGAAGGCACGACGGTAGCAATCAATTCGGATTCGAAAATCACACTACCCAATGACTATAACCGGAAAAACAGGTTTCTCAAACTGGAAGGGGAAGCCTATTTTGATGTAAAACATAATCCGGAGAAACCTTTTATTGTGGAATGTGAGGATATCAAAATCAGGGTATGGGGAACCAGTTTCGGCATTAAGGCCTACGGGAATGAAAATCATATTTCAATCGTCTTAAACACAGGTAAAATACAACTGACCACCCCGAAAGAAAAGATAGAAATGGCTCCCGACGAACGCGTCCTGTATAATAAAACAACCCAGAGGGCCACACGCGAAAAAGTAAACGCAGACGACTATACCGGCTGGAGGCAAAACCGCCTTCGCTTTGAAAACGAATCATTGGAGACGATTATGCAAACGATATCACGGATGCATAATATTGACATCGTATTCGAGAGTCCGCACCTTACGGAGATGCGATTTACCGGAACGATAGACAATACGAGTATAAAAAGCGTATTAGAGGCCATTATGCTGACTTCTTCCATAAACTACCGGTCGAATAACGGCATTATATATTTATATCGGTAAACTACGTTTTCCTTTCTGCGCGGAAACGGCCCGCTTCTGCGCAGCAATCGCCTGTTTCTGTGCGGAAATGGTTCGTTTCTGCGCAGCAATCGCCCGTTTCTGCGCGGAAAAAGGCCGTTTCCGCGCAGCAATTTACGGCCTCCTCCGGTCATTGCCGGCGCGAACGGCCTGTTAAAAGGAATTACCCATCCCTTAATGCTCCGGCGGGTCGGAGAGTTGTCAGTTCCCCTGGGGGAAAGCAGATTTACTAATAAAAGTTAAATAATCAAAAGAGAATAGTAAAAAGAGAACCGGCAACTGTATACTTAGAGCTTAGCCAAACAGCTAAACATAGAGATGTTTTGTTAATAAATTTAAAAATCAAAGTATTATGAGATTTCGAATTCTATTGTATCGCAGACGAGTCGTACATATTTTAGGTATGCTACTCTTGTCTCATTGTTTATTTTCGCAGATAACAGTTGATGTTAAAAACAAACGGTTGAAAGAAGCTCTGAAGGAGATTGAAGCGAAAAGCTCTTTTAAATTCTTTTACAACAACGATTTGGAAGGGCTGGACAAAATCGTTTCGCTGAAAGTTTCGGATGGCAATATCGACGTTGCACTCACCCGGTTATTGTCAGGCACTGAAGTGGGTTATCAGAAGCAGGATAATAACATCATCCTTCTTATCCCTGCAAAAGCAGCCCCGGCACAAGAAGGACTGAAGAAAATAAAAGGGATCGTTAAAGATGGAACGGGCGAACCGGTTGCAGGAGCCTCCCTCGCGGTAAAAGGGATGACTATCGGCACGGTGAGCGATATCGACGGTTCGTTTTCGCTGGATATCCCGGAGAACGCTACGCTAAGCATATCGTACCTCGGTTTTTTGCCTAAGGAAATAAAAGTGGGCGGCAAAACAGTATTCGACATCAATCTTGAGGAAAATACCCAGGCGTTAGATGAAGTGGTGGTGGTAGGCTATGGCGTGCAAAAAAAACGCGACCTGACCGGTGCGGTATCCTCCATAAAAATGAACGATTCGCCCACAGGCACCTTATCAACCATCGGCCATGCGCTGGCGGGAAAAGCGGCCGGGCTCCGCGTTACGCAAGCTACCGCACAGCCGGGTGCAGGCACTACTTTCCGCGTCCGTGGACAAACGTCTATCAATGCAAGTAACGATCCGCTTATTATCGTAGACGGGTTTCCCATCAGCAAATCGGCCTCTACGGGCAGTGGAAACCGTTATAGTGCAGGAAGCCAGGACAATGTGCTGGAAATGATAAATCCCTCCGACGTAGAGAGTATCGAAGTGCTTAAGGACGCATCCGCAACGGCCATCTATGGCTCACGCGCCGGGCACGGGGTAATCATCATCACCACCAAACGCGGTAAAGCCGGCAAACCCAACGTTACCTACTCGGGCAACGTATCCGCCCAGACAATCGCCTCCAATTACAAGCTACTGGATGCCCCGGAATACATGAGGCTCAGCAATATGTATGAACTCGAAAAATGGAGACGCGACAAAGGGGAAGGCGCCTATGCGGCGTACGTTACGCCCAGGCCCAATATGCCGGACGCTTATACGCCCAAGTACACGGAAGCCGAAATAGCCAATGCGAAAACCACCGACTGGATAGACGAGGTCACCAGAACAGGCGTACAACAGTCACATAACGTTTCGATTGCCGGAGGTTCCGACAAATCGAAATACCTGGCTTCGCTGAACTATTTCGACCAGAAAGGAATCCTGAAGAACAGTAATATGCAAAGGTTTACGATCAACCTGAACAACGACTATGAGTTTTCCCGGTATGTAAAAGGCGGATTAACATTCAACATCAGCCGCAATAAATACGACAACGTCCCACTGGGCACCGGACAGTTTGAAAATTCGGGAATACTCGGCGTAGCCACTTTCTTCGAACCGAACATACCCGTATATAACGAAGAAGGGACATTCTCCGAATCCAACGTATACAAGCAGTTCCCCAATCCCGTGTCCATGCTGGATATCGAAGATAACACAACCAAAGACCGCGTACTGGGTACGGGATATCTGTCGGTAGAACCCGTAAAGGGCCTGCTGATCAAAGCCAATCTGGGCTTCGACCGTAAATTCTCGAAGCGCAAAACCTACCTGCCGAAAACCACCCTGTACGGAAAAACAACCAACGGTAATGCCCATCAGGCCCAGGACGACGGTATGGATTATCTTTTCAACCTTACGGCCAATTACATCAAATCGTTTGGCGAACACAGCCTCACTGCCCTGGCCGGTTACGAGTGGCAACAGTTCAATGCCGAATGGTTCAGTGCCGGAAATACGAATTTCTCGATAGATAATTTCCTTTACAATAATTTAGGCGCCGGTTCAGGTGAAAAGACGGTCGGTTCAAGTAAGACAATGAGTTCGCTGAGTTCTGTTTTCGGGCGAATCAACTATGCCTTCGCAGACAAATACCTGCTCACGGCAACGTTGCGCGCCGACGGATCTTCCAATTTCAATCCCGATTACCGCTGGGGATATTTTCCCTCCGTATCGGGAGCCTGGCGCTTCAGCGAAGAAGCCTTTATGCAAAATACCCGCCACATCCTATCCAACGGCAAGCTGCGCGCAGGATACGGACAAACCGGCAACACCAGCGTGGGCAACCGTGTGCAGGACTATTTTAAATCCGACTGGAAATACGTATTCGGCAGCACCGGGGTAACCGGGATGGGCGTAAGTGTGCTTGGCAATCCCAGAATAACCTGGGAAACTACCAGCGAATGGAATATAGGGGTAGACCTCGGTTTCCTCGACAACCGTATCAATTTGACGGCAGAATACTATGACCGCGTAATTTCCAATCTGCTGGTGACAAACAAGACGCTGCCCTCTTACAATGAAGTTACCAGCATAGCCGCTAACATCGGGGCAACGCAAAGCCAGGGTATAGAACTTACGCTGAATACCGTGAATATCAAAAACAGCGATTTAGTATGGACTTCAGACCTTACATTCTACAAATACAAAGACCGCTGGAAAGAGCGCGACCCCAACTGGATACCCCGGGAATACCAGTCGGTGAACGATCCGATACGCGCTATATTCAGTTATCAGGCAGACGGCTTGCTACAACCCGGCGAGGCAGTCCCCGCCTGGCAGAAAGGGTTACTCCCCGGCCAGATTAAAATAAAAAGCCTCACACAGCAGGATGCCTTAAGCGATGGCGACAGAATACTGATAGGCTCCAAAGACCCCGATTTCTCGTATGGTTTGAACAATACCGTACGTTACAAAAGATTCGATCTTAATATATATTTATACGGGGAGGCCGGGCGTTGGCGCGATGCAAGCTATTACGACTCATGGCTGCCTTACCGCTTTTCCGCACCCAGCGGCGGGCTGTACAATATGTCTCAGAAAGCCCTCGACAGCTGGACGCTGGACAACTCAAATTCCTCCGTACCCAATTTGTTGAAATCAAGCGATTCTTCAGGCGATTACTTTATGAAGAACGTGTGGTTTATGCGCTGCCGCAACATTACATTAGGGTACACGATCCCCGGTATTAAGAACATAGCCGGCAACATTCGGTTAAACGTGAGCGTAAATAATCCGTTCGTAATCAGCAACTGGAATGGGCTGGATCCGGAAACGGACTACAACCCCTCAGATTCCAATACCGAGAATGCGGCCGCTTATTCTTACCCGAATGTGCGTACATTCAGTTTTGGAGTGGATATTAGTTTTTAACTCAAAAAAAAAGAAGATATGAAAAAGATAAACATATATATAACAACACTGTTGTTCGTTGCATTCATGACACAGAGTTGCGGCCTGGATTCGGAAGACTACAGCCTGGTGAGTTCTTCGCTGTATCCTACCACTGAGCAGGATGCTCTCGACTTGGTTTCGGGGAACGCCTATGCCGCCTTCCGCAACAATAAATACGATGGGGCCTTCAATTCCGCCACCGGGTTCCACCTGTTAGGCGATATAGCTACCGATTTCGGTTTTTGTTCCTGGGGAGAAGGTAACTGGGGACCACTGGAATATGCCAATTTCCAGAATAAAGACGGAGAACGTAACCCAAGGAGAAACTGGGAATCGTATCTGCCGTGGATAAGCAAAATGGAACTCACTATCGACCGCATTAAGGGTATCGAGATGAACGAAGAACTTAAAAAACGCTTCATAGCGGAACTGGAATGTGGGCAGGGATTCATCGCTTTCCTTTTGTGGGACTTTTACGGGCCTGTTATAGTAGCCGATCTCGACGTATTGAAAAATCCTCAGGATGAAGTGATTTTACCACGCCAGACCAACGAACAGACGATTGCTTATATCGAAACAAAGTTAAGATCAGCCATCAGCGTTTTGCCCAAGAATTACGATGTAGGCAGTAAGGACTACGGACGTTTCACCGAAGGCCTTTGCCACATGCTGTTGCTCAAGCTCTATATGCAGACAAAGCAATGGGATAAAGCCATTACCGAAGGACGCGAACTGATGAAGAGCGAGTACGGCTATCAACTGGTAACCGACAAAGGCAACGCCGAATCGGCTTATGCAAATATCTTCACCTCTGCCAACGAAGGCAATAAGGAAACGATATGGGCTGTCAACTGCTTGCGTGAATATCAGAGCCATTTATGGTACCCGCATGTGGTTTCATGGGGTGGATATAAGATAACCCGCGAATTTTATGAAACATTCGAAGCCGGCGATGAACGTTTGCTGGTTATTCAAGACGATGGTTCAGACGAAGGGGTTCTTCCTTTGAAATATGACATGACAGACCGCGTAGGAGATGAATGTTATACCGACTGGATCGTGTACCGCTACGCAGACGCCATTACTTTATTGGCAGAAGCTCTTGTACACCAGGGCGGAAGTGTGACGCAGGAAGCTGTCGGACTTCTCAACCAGGTGCGCACGCGTGCAGGGCTAACGGCATTTCAACTGAGCGACTTCCGCGGAGCCGACGATTTCATCGACAAATTGTTGTGGGAACGCGCGCACGAACTGTGGTACGAAGGCGCACGCCGTCAGGATTTGATCCGTAACAACCGGTATGTAAAAATCATGTCGCAAAAATGCATCAATGCCGGCAAAACAGATTATATAACCGGACTGGGCTCCAACAGCCATTTGTTCCCTCTTCCTACTTCCGCCGTGAACGAAGGTAAGAAAGGCGGGTTCGATTATCAAAATCCCGGTTACGTTGATTGAGATGTTATACTAAAAAGACTTCAGAGGGTGTGTCAAAAGTCACTTATTCGTCCCTGAGAATTGAATATTTGCAATCAATCTCAGAGGGATACGAATAAAAAGAACCTAAAAATACGTTTGATACACTCTCTTTAATTCCTTCCTGAAATATATTTCTAAAAGTTTTGATTATATCAAAAACAATCCGTAATTTTGTGCGCTCGCTTAAAAAAAGTATGTAATTTAGTTAAAACAATTAATAATAAGAAACAAAAAAAACGTATGATTGTAGTTCCATTGAAAGAAGGCGAAAACATAGAAAAAGCGCTTAAAAAGTTTAAAAGAAAATTTGAAAAGACAGGTATTGTTAAAGAATTGAGAAGCCGTCAGGCATTCATCAAACCTTCTGTGGAAAAAAGAAAAAAAATGATGCGAGCTGTTTATGTTCAGCAATTGCAACAAGCGGAAGAATAGCAGAAGAATTAGTTCCCCCCCGATTTGTATTTTTAAATTCTATTTCTTACATTCGCTGCATAGAACAAAAGTTGATGCAAGGTGAATAGGTTGATAGATGTATTTATAGATTATATACGGTACGAACGGAATTACTCTGATTATACTGCTCTTTCGTATGCTAAGGATTTAGAACAATTTGAAGAATATGCGAAAGCGAATCATGAAGGTCGGTTCGAACCTGGAACGATTGATTCTGACATTGTGCGGAATTGGATCGTTTTTTTATTAGATGAAGGTATTGCAGCTTCTTCGGTAAACCGGAAACTAAGTTCTTTAAAATCTTTCTTCAAATTTCTTGTCAGACAAGGAATTGTGCCAACCAATCCCTTACGCCTGCTGAATGGCCCTAAAACCAAAAAGCCCTTACCCTATTTTATCAGGGAAAAAGAGATGGATCTGCTACTGGACGGGAATTCGTTCAAGGATGATTTTGAAGGTGTAAGAAATCGGTTGATACTGGAATTACTCTATGATACCGGCATAAGGCGTTCGGAACTTGTGGGGATTAAAAATTCCGATATCGATTACAGCGCTTCCTTGCTAAAAGTAACGGGCAAAAGAAACAAGCAGCGGTTGATTCCATTTGCAGAAAGGCTTAAAACCTTATTAATCGCTTATACCGAAATACGCGACAAAGAAACAGAGAGCGGCAGTGAATGGTTTTTTATACGTAAAAACGGCAAACAACTATCAACAGGTATTGTTTATAATATAGTAAAAAGAAGTCTGTCGGATATATCGGCGCTGTCTAAGCGTAGCCCCCATGTATTACGGCATTCATTTGCGACAAGTATGCTAAACAACGGAGCGGAACTGAACGCTGTAAAAGAATTGTTAGGACACAGTAGTTTGGCTTCGACCAGCGTTTATACACATACAACCTTTGAAGAATTAAAAAAAGTGTATCATGCTCATCCAAGAGCAAAAAAAGAAGGAGATTTTTATGGACATTAAAATTCAATCCATCCATTTTGACGCTACCGACAAACTGGAAGCATTTGTTCAAAAGAAAGTTTCAAAATTAGAAAAATACTTCGACGGTATTATGACAGCCGAAGTAATTCTAAAAGTAATTAAACCTGAAACAGCACAGAACAAAAGTGCATCTATCAAACTTATTATTAAAAACGGAGAACTTTTTGCTGAGAAAATAGCCGACACATTCGAGGAAGCGGTTGACGATTGCAGCGAAGCATTGGAAAAGCAATTAGTGAAGTATAAAGAAAAAGTCAGGACTAAATAAAAAAAATAATAATAATTTTGGTATCTAAGAAATAATCTCTAAATTTGCAGCCGTTTCGCCTTGTGACGAAGCGGTTGTTCTTTTATATATGTAGTATATGCCTCTTTAGCTCAGTTGGCCAGAGCACGTGATTTGTAATCTCGGGGCCGTTGGTTCGAATCCGACAAGAGGCTCGGAGGAAGAGCGAAAGTAAATACTCTACAATACAAAGGGCAGTTACCAGAGTGGCCAAATGGGGCTGACTGTAACTCAGCTGGCTTACGCCTTCGGTGGTTCGAATCCATCACTGCCCACAGGATTGGTTCATGCGTGAACCGGTCTTTTATAAAGGAAAGATTGCGGAAGTAGCTCAGTTGATAGAGCATTAGCCTTCCAAGCTGAGGGTCGCGGGTTTGAGCCCCGTCTTCCGCTCTTGTTTGCCTGTGTAGCTCAGCGGTAGAGCACTTCCTTGGTAAGGAAGAGGTCCCGAGTTCAAGTCTCGGCACCGGCTCTTTTAAAGATGGTATATAATTTAGAATATAAACATTTAAATAAATAACAATTAAGTTATGGCAAAAGAACGTTTTGACAGATCGAAACCCCACGTTAACATTGGTACAATCGGCCATGTTGACCACGGTAAAACAACTTTGACTGCTGCTATTACTACAGTATTGGCAAAGAAAGGGCTTTCCGAATTGCGTACATTCGATTCTATCGACAACGCCCCGGAAGAAAAAGAAAGAGGTATTACAATTAACACGGCTCACGTAGAATACCAGACATCGAACCGCCACTATGCGCACGTAGACTGTCCTGGCCATGCTGACTATGTAAAGAACATGGTTACGGGTGCTGCGCAGATGGACGGCGCTATCATCGTAGTTGCCGCCACCGACGGTCCTATGCCTCAAACCCGTGAACACATCCTTTTGGCACGCCAGGTAAACGTTCCTAAATTGGTTGTATTCATGAACAAATGTGACATGGTGGATGATGAAGAAATGTTGGAATTAGTAGAAATGGAAATGAGAGAACTTCTTTCATTCTATGATTTCGACGGCGATAATACACCAGTGATCCAAGGTTCTGCTTTAGGCGCATTGAACGGCGACGCCCAATGGGAAGAAAAAGTAATGGAATTGATGGATGCTTGCGATACTTGGATTCCACTTCCTCCGCGTGAAATAGACAAACCTTTCCTTATGCCTGTTGAAGATGTATTCTCTATCACAGGACGTGGTACTGTTGCCACAGGACGTATTGAAACCGGTATCATCAAAACGAGTGAAGAAGTTCAGATCATCGGTTTAGGTGCAGAAAATATGAAGTCTGTTGTAACCGGCGTGGAAATGTTCCGTAAAATTCTCGATGAAGGTCAGGCTGGCGATAATGTAGGTTTGTTGCTTCGCGGTATCGACAAAAATGAAATCAAACGTGGTATGGTTATCACCCATCCGGGAAAAGTAAAACCTCATTCTAAAGTAAAAGCAGAGGTTTATATTCTGAAGAAAGAAGAAGGTGGCCGCCATACGCCATTTCATAACAAATACCGTCCGCAGTTTTATATCCGTACATTAGACGTTACCGGTGAAATCACCCTTCCTGAAGGAACAGAAATGGTAATGCCCGGCGATAATGTAACGATTACTGTAGATTTGATTTACCCGGTTGCTTGTAGTGTAGGTTTGCGTTTCGCTATCCGTGAAGGTGGACGTACAGTAGGCGCTGGTCAGATAACAGAATTATTAGATTAATTTAATAAACCAGATAGCCGGATTTTATCCGGCTATCTTCTTACGGAAGTAGCTCAGTCGGTAGAGCACTGGTCTCCAAAACCAGGTGTCGGGAGTTCGAGCCTCTCCTTCCGTGCAAAAAAATCTATAGGTTAAGATGAAGAAATTAATCAAATATTTTAAAGAATCTTATAACGAACTTGTTTATAAAGTTTCTTGGCCCACAAGGATAGAACTTTCTAACAGCGCTGTAGTTGTTATGTTTGCTTCCCTTATAATTGCAGCATTAATCTTTGTGGTAGATCTGAGCTTTGAAAACATGATGCGATTTATCTACGAGCGAATTTTTTAATACTCTTTTAAGGTAATGTCTGACATCGAAAAGAAATTTTATGTTCTCCGCGCCATTAGTGGCAAAGAGAATAAGGTGAGAGAATATCTGGAGTCGGAATTAAAGAATACGGACTTAGGAGATTATGTATCGCAAGTGTTAATTCCTACTGAAAAAACAGTATCCATGCGGAATGGTAAAAAGATGATAAAAGAAAGAGCTTATTTACCGGGTTACGTTTTAGTGGAAGCTGCCTTAGTAGGCGAAGTGGCCCATCGATTGAGGAACATACCCAATGTCATCGGTTTTCTTGGCGGTTCGGATAATCCAGTTCCTCTGCGTCCGGCAGAAGTTGGCCGTATTTTAGGTACGGTTGATGAGTTATTGGAACAACTGGATGATTTGGATATCCAATATTATGTTGGCGAAAATGTAAAAGTAACCTACGGCCCTTTCAATGGGTTTAGTGGTGTTATTGAAGAAGTCAACACGGAGAAGAAAAAACTGAAAGTAATGGTTAAGATCTTCGGGAGAAAAACCCCGCTTGAGTTGGGATATATGCAAGTAGAGAAAGAATAATGCCACTTGTTACGAGGTTGCATGAATCTTTTCGTTTTTTGATGTTATAATCAATAAATTTTAGAAAAATGGCTAAAGAAGTTGCTGGACAAATTAAATTGCAAATTAAAGGAGGAGCAGCAAACCCTTCTCCGCCGGTAGGACCTGCATTGGGTTCTAAGGGTATCAATATTATGGAGTTTTGCAAGCAATTCAATGCCAGGACCCAAGACAAAGCTGGTAAAATATTACCTGTTGTGATTACTTACTATGCTGATAAGTCTTTCGAGTTTGTTGTTAAGACTCCTCCCGTAGCTATCCAATTAATGGAAATTGCTAAATTAAAAGGGGGTTCTGCAGAGCCTAACCGTAAAAAGATTGCGGAAATTACCTGGAATCAGGTAAAAGCAATTGCAGAAGATAAACTTGTCGATTTGAACTGCTTTACTGTTGAATCTGCTATGAGAATGGTAGCAGGGACTGCACGAAGTATGGGGATTACTGTTAAAGGAAGTTTCCCGGGTAATAATTAAATAAAAAGCAATTGAGATGAGTAAACTTACAAAAAATCAGAAGTTGGTTTTAGGAAAGATTGAACCTGGGAAAGCATACACATTAAAAGAAGCATCCGCTTTAGTAAAAGAAATTACTACTAGTAAATTTGATGCATCTGTAGATGTGGATGTCCGCTTGGGAGTTGATCCGCGTAAAGCCAATCAAATGGTAAGAGGCGTGGTTTCATTGCCTCATGGAACAGGTAAGCAGGTCAGGGTTCTTGCATTATGTACACCCGACAAAGAAGCGGAAGCGAGAGAAGCCGGAGCTGATTTTGTGGGATTAGATGAATATATCAACCAAATAAAAGGAGGTTGGACGGATATTGACGTTATCATCACCATGCCTTCTATTATGGGTAAGATTGGCGCTTTAGGAAGGATTTTAGGCCCTCGCGGCTTAATGCCGAATCCTAAGAGTGGCACTGTTACCAATGACATTGGCCAGGCTATCAAGGAAGTGAAACAAGGTAAAATTGACTTTAAAGTCGATAAAACCGGAATTGTTCATACTTCCGTAGGAAAAGTTTCATTTTCACCGGATCAGATCCGTGATAATACAAAGGAATTTATCTCTACATTGATCAAGCTGAAACCAGCTGCCGCTAAAGGTACATATATAAAAAGCATTTATCTTTCAAGTACTATGAGTGTGGGTATTAAAATAGACTCCAAGTCAGTTGAAGAAAATTAATTAAAGCAATTGAACAATGAAAAAGGAAGATAAAAGCAAAATTATTGAACAACTTACCGCTACAATAAAAGCATACCCGCATTTCTATTTAACAGATACTGAATCTCTTAATGCAGAAAAAACCAATGCTTTAAGAAGAGAATGTTATAAGAAAGAAGTGAAGCTGGTTGTTGTTAAGAACACATTACTGAAGAAAGCATTGGAAAACCTGGAAGAAGATTATTCTCCGTTGTATACTGCATTAAAAGGCAATACGGCAATCATGTTTTCCCATGTGGCAAATGTACCCGCCCATCTGATTAAAGACTTTACAAAAACTTCAAAGAATAAAGAGAATGTAAAGCCCCAATTGAAAGCTGCTTATGTACAAGAAAGCTTTTATATCGGCGCTGAGAACCTGGAAGTTTTGGTAAATATCAAGAGTAAAAATGAACTTATCGGAGATGTTATTTCTTTGTTGCAATCTCCGGCAAAGAACGTTATTTCCGCTCTTCAATCATCAGGGCAAACCATCCTTGGAGTATTAAAAACTCTGGAAGAAAAATAATAATTATTTACATAAGATAAACAAACATTTAAATCATATAAAAATGGCAGATTTAAAAGCTTTTGCTGAACAATTAGTAAACTTGACCGTAAAAGAAGTTAGTGAATTAGCGGCTATCCTTAAAGAAGAATATGGTATCGAACCTGCTGCCGCAGCTGTTGCTGTTGCCGGCCCTGCTATTGCCGCTGCTGAAGTTGTTGAAGAAAAAACTTCTTTCGACGTAGTATTGAAAGCTCCGGGTGCTAATAAGTTGGCAATCGTTAAGTTAGTAAAAGAATTAACCGGTCTGGGCTTGAAAGAAGCGAAAGACTTAGTTGACAGTGCTCCAAGCAATATAAAAGAAGGTATTGCCAAAGCAGACGCAGAAGGTTTAAAGAAAAGCTTAGAAGAAGCAGGGGCTGAAGTTGAGCTTAAATAAGTATTATAGCCTGTAAATCAGGAAACTTGGTTAAGAATCATCGATAAAAAATGATTCTTAACCTTTTTGTGTCTATATTTTCATTAAGTTCAATAAATTCCTTATTAGATGTCTTCAACAACTGGCAACCAAAGAATTAATTTTGCTTCGATAAAAAATTCACTTCCTTATCCGGATTTTCTCGAAGTACAATTGAAGTCATTCCAAGACTTTCTGCAACTTGATACACCTCCTGAAAAAAGAAAAAAGGAGGGATTGTATAAGGTATTTGCAGAAAATTTTCCGATCGCTGATACCCGTAATAACTTTGTGTTAGAGTTTTTAGACTATTACATAGACCCTCCCCGGTATACGATTGACGAGTGTATTGCACGCGGGCTGACTTACAGCGTCCCTTTAAAAGCAAAACTGAAATTATATTGTACAGACCCGGATCATGAAGATTTCGATACGGTAATACAAGACGTATATTTGGGGCCAATTCCTTACATGACTGAAAGAGGAACTTTTGTCATAAACGGAGCGGAACGTGTGGTTGTATCCCAGTTGCATCGTTCGCCGGGGGTATTTTTCGGGCAAAGTATACATGCAAACGGTACAAAATTGTATTCTGCACGTATCATACCGTTTAAAGGCTCATGGATCGAGTTTGCCACAGACATCAATAATGTGATGTATGCTTACATCGACCGTAAAAAGAAATTACCGGTTACGACTCTTCTAAGAGCTATCGGTTTCGAAAGTGATAAAGAAATACTTGAAATCTTTAACCTGGCTGAAGAGGTAAAGGTTACAAAAACAAATTTAAAGAAATTAATTGGGCGTAAATTAGCTGCCCGTGTATTAAAGACCTGGGTTGAAGACTTTGTAGACGAAGATACGGGTGAAGTGGTATCTATTGAACGTAACGATGTGATCATAGATCGTGAATCGGTATTAGATAATGATAATATTGAAGCGATACTTGAATCGGGAACACAAAATATATTATTACATAGAGAGGACCAGAATTTATCCGACTATGCTATTATATACAATACTCTCCAAAAAGACCCCAGTAACTCGGAAAAAGAAGCCGTATTATATATCTACAGGCAATTAAGAAATGCCGAACCGGCAGATGAAGCGAGCGCTCGTGAAGTTATTACAAACTTATTCTTTTCTGAGAAACGTTACGATTTGGGAGAAGTGGGGCGTTACAGGATTAATAAAAAATTAGGTATCACTACCAGTGAAGACATCAAGGTACTTACAAAAGAGGATATCATCGAAATTATCAAATATTTAATTGAACTGATCAATTCAAAAGCGATCGTTGATGATATTGACCACTTGAGTAATCGCCGTGTACGTACGGTAGGCGAGCAATTATACAACCAATTCGGAATAGGCCTGGCCCGTATGTCCCGTACTGTTCGCGAACGTATGAACGTACGCGATAATGAAGTCTTTACTCCGATAGACCTGATTAATGCAAAAACTATTTCTTCCGTTGTAAACTCATTCTTTGGGACAAATGCTCTATCCCAGTTTATGGACCAGACAAATCCATTGGCCGAAATTACTCACAAACGCCGTTTGTCGGCACTCGGGCCAGGTGGTTTGTCAAGAGAACGCGCCGGATTTGAGGTGCGAGACGTTCACTATACACATTATGGCCGTCTTTGCCCGATTGAAACGCCGGAAGGGCCTAATATCGGTTTGATCTCTTCTCTTTGCGTATATGCTAAAATCAATGATCTCGGATTTATATCTACTCCTTATCGCCGTGTAGAAAACGGGCAGGTAGACTTTTCAAACGAAGGCCTGCAATATTATACGGCGGAAGAAGAAGAGGAATTAACGATCGCACAAGGTAATGCTCCGTTGGATGATCAGGGACGGTTTATTCGTGACAGAGTAAAATCAAGACTGGAAGCCGACTTCCCGTTAGTTACTCCAACAGAAGTTGACTTAATGGACGTTTCTCCTACACAGATTGCTTCTATTGCGGCTTCTTTAATCCCATTCCTTGAACATGATGATGCAAACCGCGCCCTGATGGGTTCAAACATGATGCGCCAGGCTGTTCCGTTGTTACGCCCGGACGCTCCGATTGTAGGTACCGGTATTGAAGGATATGTAGCGAGAGATTCGCGTACGCAAATCATTGCAGAAGACAAAGGCGAAGTTGTATTTGTGGATGCTACTTGTATCAAGATTAAATATGACCGCACGGAAAATGAAGATTTTGTCAGCTTTGAAGATTCGGTTAAAACCTATCATATCCCTAAATGGCGTAAAACAAACCAAAGTACAACCGTAGATTTACGCCCGGTTATCGAACGGGGTGACCGCGTAACAGCCGGTCAAATCCTTACGGAAGGTTATTCTACGCAAAATGGTGAACTGGCTCTCGGACGTAATGTGAAAGTAGCTTATATGCCTTGGAAGGGGTACAATTACGAAGACGCCATCGTGTTAAACGAACGTATGGTTCGTGAAGACTTTTTCACGTCTGTCCATGTAGACGAGTATATTCTGGAAGTCCGTGAAACAAAACGCGGTATGGAAGAACTTACTTCGGATATACCGAATGTGAGCGAAGAAGCGACAAAAGACCTGGATGAAAGAGGTATTGTCCGTGTAGGAGCCCGTATAGAACCCGGTGATATCCTGATAGGCAAAATTACACCTAAAGGAGAATCCGATCCTTCACCGGAAGAGAAATTATTACGCGCTATTTTCGGTGATAAAGCCGGTGATGTAAAAGATGCTTCATTGAAAGCTACGCCTTCTTTGCGCGGGATCGTTATTGAAACAAGTTTGTTCTCTAAAGCAATAAAGAAACGTAAATCCAGATTAACGGATAAAGCGATTCTTCCTAAGCTTGATGAAGAATTTGAACAGAAAATGGAGAACCTGAAAAGCGTACTCGTTGATAAACTGATGGTACTTTCCAACGGGAAAATATCTCAGGGCGTTAAAGATTACATGAATACAGAAGTAATTCCTAAAGGGGTCAAATTTACCCGTAAGGAATTAGAAACATTGGATTATAGTTCAATTCAGGTTAGTAAATGGACGACAGACAATGCGAAAAATGACTTAATTAAAGAGGTTATCCTGAATTATCTGAAAAAATATAAAGAATTAGACGCCGACTTGAAGCGCAAGAAGTTCGATCTTACCATTGGAGATGAACTTCCTACCGGTATTGTTCAAATGGCTAAAGTATATATTGCAAAGAAACGTAAGATTCAAGTAGGCGATAAGATGGCCGGACGACATGGTAACAAAGGTATTGTTTCCAAAATTGTACGCCAGGAAGATATGCCTTTCCTTGAAGACGGAACTCCCGTTGATATTTGTCTGAACCCTTTAGGCGTACCTTCCCGTATGAACCTGGGGCAGATATTTGAAGCCGTATTGGGATGGACAGGCAGTACATTAAATGTTAAGTTTGCTACTCCTATCTTTGATGGCGCTTCAATGGATGACTTAAACGATTGGACAGACAAAGCAGGCATTCCCCGGTACGGTAAAACATACCTGTATGATGGCGGCACCGGTGAACGTTTTGACCAACCGGCTACAGTAGGCGTTACCTATTTCCTGAAATTAGGCCATATGGTAGACGACAAGATGCATGCCCGTTCTATTGGCCCGTATTCATTGATTACCCAGCAGCCGTTGGGCGGTAAAGCGCAATTCGGCGGTCAGCGTTTCGGAGAGATGGAAGTTTGGGCGTTAGAAGCATTCGGTGCTGCCCACATATTACAGGAAATACTTACTATCAAGTCTGACGACGTGGTAGGGCGTTCTAAAGCTTATGAAGCCATTGTAAAAGGCGATCCGATGCCAAATCCCGGTATCCCGGAATCGTTGAACGTGTTGCTTCATGAACTAAGAGGCCTTGGTTTAAGCTTTACATTAGATTAATTAAAACTATATAACTCTTTATAAATTATACTATGGCTTTTAGAAAAGAAAACAAGATAAAGAGTAACTTTTCAAAAATTACAATTGGTTTGGCTTCTCCCGAAGAAATTCTTGAAAATTCAAGCGGCGAAGTTTTAAAGCCGGAAACGATCAACTATCGGACTTACAAGCCTGAACGCGATGGGTTATTCTGTGAGCGCATTTTCGGCCCTATCAAGGACTATGAATGTCATTGCGGAAAATATAAACGTATCCGTTATAAAGATATTGTGTGCGACCGTTGTGGTGTGGAAGTTACGGAAAAGAAAGTTCGTCGCGAGCGTATGGGACATATCCATTTGGTAGTTCCGGTGGCGCATATCTGGTACTTCCGTTCGTTGCCTAATAAAATCGGTTATTTATTAGGAATACCAACAAAGAAATTAGATTCTATCATTTATTATGAAAGATATGTGGTTATTCAACCGGGCCCGATTGACACGGTTGATGAATTAGGTCTTTTGTCGGAAGAAGAATATCTCCAGATATTAGATAATTTACCAAAAGAAAATCAATTGCTGGAAGACTCCGATCCGAATAAGTTTATTGCCAAAATCGGAGCCGAAGCGGTATATGACTTACTGTCCCGCTTAGATTTAGATACCCTTTCTTATGATTTGCGCCACCGCGCCAGCACAGATAGTTCGCAGCAACGTAAGAACGAAGCGTTAAAACGCTTGCAGGTTGTTGAATCGTTCCGTGCGTCCAGAGGAAGGAATAAACCCGAATGGATGATCGTAAAAGTCGTACCGGTTATTCCTCCCGAATTACGCCCGTTGGTTCCTTTGGATGGCGGCCGTTTTGCCACGTCGGATTTGAATGATTTATACCGCCGGGTTATTATCCGCAATAACCGTTTAAAACGATTAATTGATATTAAGGCGCCCGAAGTAATCTTACGTAACGAAAAACGTATGCTTCAGGAAGCTGTTGACTCCCTGTTTGATAATTCCCGCAAGTCAAGCGCTGTTAAAACAGATGCAAACCGCCCGTTGAAATCCCTTTCGGATAGTTTGAAAGGGAAACAAGGCCGTTTCCGCCAGAACTTACTGGGTAAACGTGTTGACTATTCTGCCCGTTCGGTTATTGTTGTGGGCCCTGAACTGAAGATGCACGAATGCGGTATTCCTAAGAACATGGCGGCCGAACTATATAAGCCTTTCATCATCCGGAAATTAATTGAGCGTGGCATTGTTAAGACGGTTAAATCGGCGAAAAAGATCGTAGACCGTAAAGAGCCTGTCGTTTGGGATATTTTAGAATATGTAATGAAAGGGCATCCTGTATTACTCAACCGCGCCCCCACTTTGCACCGTTTAGGTATACAAGCTTTCCAACCCAAATTGATAGAAGGTAAAGCCATCCAGTTACATCCGCTGTCATGTACTGCATTTAATGCGGACTTTGACGGAGATCAAATGGCTGTACACTTGCCATTAGGCAACGAGGCGATATTGGAAGCGCAAATGTTGATGCTGGCTTCACACAATATCTTAAATCCGGCAAACGGCGCTCCTATTACAGTACCTTCACAAGATATGGTGCTTGGTTTGTATTACATAACCAAATTACGCCCGGGATCAAAAGGCGAAGGTTTGTCATTCTATGGAGAAGAAGAAGCCGTTATCGCCTACAATGAAGGTAAAGTAGATATACACGCACCAATAAAGGTATATGTAGATGATATAGACGAAAACGGAAATCCGGTCAGGGTAATGTTGGAAACGTCTGTTGGCCGTGTAATGGTAAATGAATATGTTCCCAAAGAAGTTGGTTTTGTAAACGAAGTTCTTGGAAAGAAAGCATTACGCGATATCATCGGCGATGTGATTAAAGTTTGTGGTGTGGCTCGCACGGCTCAGTTCCTCGACGACATTAAAGACCTTGGCTACCAGATGGCATTCAAGGGAGGATTGTCTTTTAATCTGGCGGACGTACTTATCCCGCAGGAAAAAGACATGCTGGTTGAAGAAGGGTATGAAGAAGTAGAGCAAATCCTGACTAACTATAGTATGGGATTCATTACATTCAACGAACGTTATAATCAGATTATCGATACCTGGACGCATATAAACAGCCGTCTGTCTGAAATCCTGATAAAACAACTTACTGCCGATAATGACGGATTCAACTCTGTATTTATGATGATGGATTCCGGCGCCCGCGGTTCGAAAGAACAGATTCGCCAGCTTTCCGGTATGCGTGGCCTGATGGCGAAACCTCAAAAAAGTGGAGCCGAAGGCGGTCAGATCATTGAAAACCCAATCCTTTCAAACTTTAAAGAAGGCTTGTCGGTACTTGAGTATTTCATTTCTACGCACGGCGCCCGTAAAGGTTTGGCCGATACAGCATTGAAAACGGCGGACGCCGGTTATCTGACGCGCCGCCTGGTAGACGTTTCACATGACGTTATTATCAATGAAGAAGACTGCGGTACTTTACGTGGCTTGGTTTGTACAGAACTCAAAAACAATGAAGAAGTCATAGCCTCTTTATACGAGCGTATCTTAGGGCGCGTATCCGTCCATGATATTCAACATCCGCTTACCGGAGAGTTGATTGTAGAATCGGGCGATGAAATCCGTGAAGATGCAGCAAGGAAAATTCAGGAATCTCCGATAGAAAGCGTAGAAATCCGTTCGGTTCTTACGTGTGAATCCAAAAAAGGCGTTTGCGCCAAATGCTACGGGCGTAACTTAGCTACAAGCTCAATGGTTCAGAAGGGCGAGGTAGTGGGCGTTATTGCAGCACAGTCTATCGGCGAGCCGGGAACGCAGTTAACGCTCCGTACATTCCACGTTGGGGGGATTGCTTCCAACATTGCAACGGAAAGCAGCATCATATCAAAGTATGATGGTATCCTTGAAATTGACGAACTCCGTTCGGTTGAGTCTGTAGATGCTACAGGAAAAGCCCATCAGGTAGTAGTAAGCCGTTTAGCTGAAATGCGTATTGTAGATCCGAACACGAAGATTGTTTTGTTAACCCACAACATACCTTACGGTTCTAAATTATACTTCAACAACGGGGCTTCTGTTAAGAAAGGCGATATGATCATCGAATGGGACCCGTTCAATGCCGTTATCGTTTCCGAAGTAGCCGGTAAAATCGAGTTTGAAAGTGTGATTGAAGGGATTACTTATAAAGTTGAAAGCGACGAAACAACAGGGTTAAAGGAAAAGATTATCATCGAACCGAAAGACAAGACCAAAGCGCCTGTTGTCCATATCGTTGATGAAAAGGGAAACCACCTGAAAAACTACTCTTTGCCTTTGGGCGCCCATGTGGTGAAAGAAAATGGCGATACGGTTGCTGCCGGTGAAGTATTAGTAAAAATGCCGCGCGCAGTTGGTAAAGCAGGTGATATTACCGGCGGACTTCCCCGTGTAACCGAGTTATTTGAAGCGCGTAATCCGTCTAATCCGGCTGTTGTTGCAGAGATTGACGGAGAGATAGGTTTTGGAAAGATCAAACGTGGTAACCGCGAAATAACCGTAACGTCCAAATTAGGCGAAGTTAAGAAATATATGGTGCCGCTTTCCAAACAGCTTTTGGTGCAGGAAAACGACTATATACGTGCAGGTATGCCGTTGTCTGACGGAGCGATAACCCCATCGGATATTTTAGCTATCAAGGGGCCGACCGCCGTGCAGGAATATATCGTTAACGAAGTGCAGGATGTATATCGCTTGCAAGGGGTAAAGATCAATGATAAACACTTTGAGGTAATCGTACGCCAAATGATGCGCAAGGTAGAAGTAGTTGATCCGGGAGATACCCGTTTCCTCGAACAGCAGATAGTAGACAAATTGGAAGTAATGGATGAAAACGACCGTATCTGGGGCAAAAAAGTTGTGATGGATGCGGGCGATTCTCAAACATTACAGGCCGGACAGATCGTTACTTCCCGCAAATTGAGGGATGAAAACAGTATGTTGAAACGTAGGGACCTTAAATTGGTTGAGGTACGTGATGCTGTTCCTGCCACAGCCAACCAGATTCTCCAGGGTATCACCCGTGCGGCTCTTCAAACAAACAGTTTCATGTCGGCCGCTTCTTTCCAGGAAACAACCAAAGTATTGAACGAGGCTGCCATCAATGGAAAAGTAGACCGTTTGGAAGGGTTGAAAGAAAACGTTATCTGCGGCCATCTTATCCCGGCCGGTACAGGCCAGCGCGATTACGACAAACTTGTTGTTGGCGCCAAAGATGAGTTCGAACGTATCTATGTAAACCGCCGAAACGTGGTAGAACTTAATATGATGGATAAAGTGACAAACAAAAGGGAAAATGATTAACAAGTCTCTCATCTTATAATTCCGAAAGGCTACTCGTAAAACAGTAGCCTTTTTTTTATCCGAACGTTTGCGCTTCTAATCAATTAAATTATATTTGCAGGCACATTTTATCAATATCCTATTAATAAAGGATGATAAACTACTGTATTATGAGCCGGATAGATGTTCTGCAAGAAGTCATATCGCTTTCGCCCGAAGATTGTTTTTTTGTGATGAAGCGGCATAAGGAGGGTTTCCCCTACCCTCCTCACATACACCCTGAATTTGAATTAAACTATCTTGAAAATGCAGCAGGCTCCATCCGCATTGTAAATGATTCTGCTGAAGAAATAAGCGATCTGGATTTACTTCTTGTGGCGGGAGGAACAAAGCATGCCTATTCCAACCACAAATGCAAATTTGAGGGAACCACAGAAATAACCATTCAATTTCACCGTTCGTTATTCGATAGCGTCATCAATAAAAGGCATTTTAAAACCATCAGGAGCATGTTTGAGAATGCAGCCAACGGGCTGGTTTTCAGCCGTCAGATGATTGAGCGTATCCGCCCGGAGCTTAAGATGCTCTCCAATGATGCGCCCGATTCTTTCAGAAATTTCCTCCGTTTGATTGAAATACTAAAAATCCTGTCGTTAGACGACGACGCCCGGCGTTTGAATACCTCCAATAATGTAAGCGATTTCAGAGACAGGGACAGCGACCGACTGGAAACGATCATGCTGTATTTGCATGAAAACTATCAACGCCCGGTTTCATTAACGGATGTAGCCAACCTGATCAACACAAGCGAATCTTCCCTCACCCGGTTCCTGAAGAAATGGACGGGAAAAACATTTATTGATTATTTGAATGATATCCGCGTTTCGGAAGCTGCTTCCCTCCTGATTGAAACCAGCTACACAATCTCTGAGATATGCTATAAAAGCGGTTTCAATAACCTATCGAATTTTAATCGTGTCTTTCGTAAAAAGAAAGGGTTAACCCCTTCTGAATATAGGGAAAAATACGCCCGTTCGCGTTTCAGAATATAAAAAGGGCTTTTCCATGCTAAAATTGACGAAATAGTATTATGTATTGAAAAAATAGTATTTGGTGGTTTTAGGCAAACCATCTACATTTGTTGCGTTATATCATGACAATTAGCGCTTATTACGCCCAAACTTAAATGTCGGAAAAAGAAAAATTAATCTGGCTATAACTGATAAGGTATTTTTTTTACATTGGTCTAAAGAATTGAGAATTAAAAACACAACATGAAAACGACAGCCTGAGAAGGTTGTCGTTTTTGCTTTTATTTATAGATAAATACCTATATTTGCCCGTATTTACTTAAAAACATATAGTATGGACAATAACAAAACCAATCCGGCGAATGAGATACAGATCGAGTTGTCTGAAGAGATCGCTCAGGGTACCTATGCAAACCTGGCCATTATAGCCCATTCGTCTTCCGAATTCATTCTTGATTTTATCCGTATCGTTCCCGGTATGCCTAAGGCAAAGGTGAAAAGCCGCGTGATCTTAACTCCCGACAATGCAAAGCGTTTATTATATGCCCTTGAGGATAATATCGCTAAATTCGAACAACAAACCAATAATGCCCGGATCGACGGCTTTATCCCCCCGATTGGCGGTATTAAAGGCGAAGCATAAACCATCTTTAATAACGAAGTATGAAAACAAAAAAGTCGTTGTTAATCCTGTTTCTCTTTGTTGCCTCAAACAGTTACGCCCAGGTACAGTTCGGCGACTGGTTTGAGAAAAAGAGTCTGCGCGTCGATTTCGCGCTTAGCGGCAATAGCGAGTACCAGCAAGCGGCTTTGCAGCAAATGCGTGAAGAGCCAGTCTGGGGAGGCCCGGTAAAAAACCTGATCGATACGTTTTACTATGGCGGTTATTATGTAAACCTGTATGATAAAGCCGGTAAACAATTAATCTATTCGCGTGGTTTCAATACGCTGTTTGAAGAATGGCGTTCAACGGAACAAGCTAAAAACGAAACGCAATCATGGACAAACAGCATATCTGTCCCGTTTCCTAAAAAAGAAACCGTATTAGAGATTACCGGGCGGGATAGAAGCGATATGCAATTCTATACTTTGATGACATTGGATATAGACCCTTCGAGTATATTCATCGACCGGGGAAAATTGAAAGAAAACGCTGTAACGCAAATCAGGTATAAAGGGGAGCCTGCTTCAAAGGTAGATTTAGTATTCATCGCCGAAGGATATACCGCTGAAGAAGAAAAGAAATTTGAAGCAGACGCCGGTAAATTTGCAGAATCATTATTCAATACGCCGCCGTTCGATACACGCCGGGATGATTTCAATGTCTGGGCGGTAGCGCTCGCATCCGAAGAATCCGGAACAGATGTTTCGGGCAAAGGCGTCTTTAAAAATACGGCTCTGAACGCGGGATACTACACCTTCGGCGTCAGCCGCTACCTGACCACGCCGGATATGAAATCCATTCGCGACGCTGTTTGGAACGTACCTTGCGACGCTATTTTTATCCTGGTTAATACCGACATGTACGGCGGTGGCGGCATGTATAATTTTTATGCCATGGGAACGTCCGACAATGCCCGTACACCCGTTGTTTTTGTTCACGAGTTCGGCCATAGCTTTGCCGGATTGGCCGACGAGTATTTTTCATCGGAAGTGGCGTACGACGAGGCTTTTTATAACTTGGAGAAAGAACCCTGGGAACCGAATATCACCACCTTGATTGATTTCGGCAGTAAATGGAAAAATTTATTGCCCGCCAATACGCCCATCCCCACCCCTTTGAACGATACCTGTAAAGATAAACCAGGCGTTTACGAAGGGGGAGGTTATCTGCCAAAAGGCATTTATCGCCCGATGGACCATTGTATGATGCGTGATTTTGCTCCCTTTTGTCCTGTATGCAGCCGGGCTGTTTTACGTATGATTAATTTTCTTACAGACAAGTCGTATTAAAAAAATAAAAAGTTGGGTTGATAAGTATAAAGGGATATAATACAAATCTTTAGAAGATTTTATACTTTTGTGGTAAAATAAAATGTAGCATATGAACTAAAAAAATAATAACATATCGGTAAAAAAGCGTTAGCTTTTGTTCTTGCTTTTAGAAATCTCCAATTTTTTTTAGCGAACAAGAACAAGAAAGTTCGACGCTCACGTAGCTTATACGTGGGCTTTTCTTGTTTGTTCGCAACGGTTTTGGAGAACCTCTAAAAGCAGGCATGTTAAGTCCCACGTTTTTTTATTGTATAAACAGAGACCCTTATGAAAATAAAAAAACGTATCGGACAGATCAGCGAACAGGAAAAAGAAGAAATACGCGCCTTATCCAACCATCAAAACGGCCTGATTGAATTGTCAAAAATAATAGAAGTGAACGACGGCAACAGGGCGCAATATGAAAAATTAGTAAAAGATATCGTAGAAGCAACTATTTGTTATCAGCAATGGTGGGACGATATGGAAACAAAATACCAATGGGAAAAACATCCCGCCGGAAACTGGAAAATTGATTTCCAAACAAATGACGTCTACCTCGTTGTCGAATAAACGTCATAGCATCATCATAAATATTTTCTAATTTTCTCTTTCATACAATATTTTACTATACCTTTGTACATGCATTGGTTCACTTTTCCCGTTTTCCCGGGAAGTGATTAAAAGGGAATCAGGTGTAAATCCTGGACAGACCCGCTACTGTAAGTCCTATGCAACGTTCCGGCGATACTCTTGCCACTGGTTCTGCAATGAACCGGGAAGGCTGACCGGAAGGAGGATAAGTCAGGAGACCTGCCAAGCAGCAAACAGTTAAAAGCTTTCGTGGAACAGAGCTTGGTACAAAACAACAATGACAGAGATAAATCTTTTTATCAGGACAATCGGTTGCGCAGTATCTTTTCTTTTGTGTGTAAGCGGTTTTGCTCAAGAGAAAAGAGAATCACTTCATCTGGATAGCATTCATAATCTGGACGAAGTCGTTATTGTAGCCAACCGCTATAAAGAAGTGATCCCTTCCCAAAAGCTTTCGGGCGTTGAGTTGGAGCGGCTCAGCAGTTTCTCTGTGGCCGATGCTATCCGCTATTTCTCCGGCGTACAGATAAAAGATTATGGCGGGATAGGCGGACTTAAAACGGTGGATATACGCAGTATGGGGACTAACCACATGGGGGTGTTTTACGATGGTATCCAGCTTGGCAATGCACAAAACGGACAGATAGACCTGGGGAAATTCTCCTTAGACAATATTGAGGAAATATCCCTGTACAACGGGCAGAAGAGCGAGATATTCCAGCCGGCAAAAGACTTCGGCTCGGCAGGAACGATTTACCTGCGCACACGGCGACCTTCCTTCGGGGAAGGGAAGCGTAGCAATCTTATCACGTACCTTCGCACCGGCTCTTTCGGGCTTGCCAATCCTTCCGTCCTGTGGGAACAAAAGCTTAGCGACAACATCAGCTCTACCCTCAATGCCGAATATGTTTACGCTACGGGGAAATACACGTTTCGCTACCGGAAAATGTTTCCGGACGGGACGGTTGCCTGGGATACCACCGCCACCCGCATGAATGGCGACATACAGTCGCTTCGCCTTGAAGGAGGGGTGAATGGCGTGATGGAAGACGGCAGATGGAACCTGAAAGCCTATTATTATGATTCGGAAAAAGGCATCCCCGGCGCTATCGTCAATAATGTGTGGACACATTCGCAGTGGCAATGGGACAGGAACTTCTTTGCGCAGGGGAGCTTCTTAAAGCAGCTGGGCCACCGTTACGACCTGCTCGTCAACGCCAAGTATGCCAACGACCGCATGCGCTACCTGAATCCCGATACTACCTTATTATATATAGACAATACTTTCCTTCAGCAGGAAGTTTACCTGTCGGCGGCCAATAAGTACCGTATCCTGCCCACATGGGACGTATCGCTTTCGGGCGACTACCAATGGAATACGCTGAGCGCCAGCCTGCCCGGCTTTGTTTACCCCGGACGGAATACCCTGCTGGCGGCTATGGCTACGGCTTTCGAGTGGAAACGCATCAAGGCGCAAGTAAGCCTTCTGGGTACGTTCGTTTTTGAAGAGGTAACCCGCATGCAGGAAGCCGCGCCCGCCAACCGGCAGGAATATACCCCCGCCGTCTTCCTTTCGTACCGCCCTTCCGAAAAAACGCCTTTGAACGTCCGGGCGTTTTACAAACGTATCTTCCGGATGCCTACGTTCAACGACCTTTATTACACCGATATCGGCAACATCAGCCTGCGGCCCGAATATACGAACCAGTACAATATCGGTTTCCAATACGGGAGGCCTGTTGCAAACGGCTTCTTCCAGTATGTCCAGTTAAAGGCCGACGCCTATTACAACGAGGTGGAGGATAAGATTATCGCTGTTCCCAAAGGCAGCGGGCAATATCGCTGGATGATGATGAATATCGGTTACGTGGAGATACGGGGGACAGACGTTTCAGCCGAAGCGTCTATGCGCCTTCCGTACGCAATGCAGCTCCGGGCGAACCTGAATTATACATACCAGAAGGCGCAGGATTTCTCCGATCCTTCAGACAATGATCCCGCCTCGGGAAGCTATGGCGGACAGATTGCCTATATCCCACGGCATAGCGGATCGGCGGTGGCCAACCTTGCATGGGAATCGTGGAACCTGAATTACAGCTTTATCTACGTGGGCGAACGTTATCATAACTCCTCAAATATCCGGGCGAACTATGAACGGCCGTGGTATACGCACGACCTGACGCTTGCCAAAGCCCTAAGGCTAAAGCGGGCGAACCTGAAACTGTCCGTAGAAGTGAACAACCTGCTTGGACAGCAATACGACGTGGTGCTCAACTACCCGATGCCGGGACGAAACTATAAACTGATAGTAAAGATAATGATATGAAAGAGCGGTCAGACAATAAGCGTGTTTATAAGTATATCTGTGTCATCGCCCTGCTGGCGTTGCTGGCGGCCTGCCGCAAAGAAGACGACCTGTTCATCCCCGAAGAAGTGCCCCTCGCCCCTCCCGCCGGCGCCCCCGTTATCAAAGGCTTCTACCTGCTGAACGAAGGCAATATGGGAAGTAATAAGTCCACCCTGGATTATTACGATTACCAAACGGGCGTTTATTCGCGCAATATCTTTGCCGCCGCCAATCCCACCGTGCCCAAAGAGATGGGCGACGTAGGCAATGACCTGAAGATATACGGCGGCAAACTGTATGCCGTGATAAACTGCTCCAACAAGATAGACGTGATGGACAAACGGACGGCCGAAAAGGTAGGACAGATTGATATCCCGAACTGCCGCTACATCCGTTTCCACGAAGGGTATGCCTATGTAACCTCCTATGCCGGACCGGTGGAAATCAATCCCGCCTACGAGCAGACGGGCTATGTGGCCAAAGTAGACACGGGCACGTACGAAGTTGTGGCCCGCTGCCTGGTGGGCTTCCAGCCCGACGAGCTCGAAATTGCGGGCGGCAGGATATACGTGGCCAATTCGGGCGGGTATATGGCTCCCAATTACGAAAATACGGTCTCGGTTATCGACCTTGAAACCTTTACGGAAACGGGGCGTATCGAAGTGGCCGTCAACCTGCACCACCTGCGTGCCGACCGCCACGGCAACCTGTGGGTAAGCTCGCGCGGCGACTATTACGGCGTGCCCTCCCGCCTGTACTGGATAGACCTCGCAACCAGCCAGCCGGGAGGTTCGATAGAAGTAGCCGTTTCCAACTTCCACCTCGACGGCGACTCCCTTTACCTCTACAGCGTGGAATGGAGCTATGTGACGATGAGCAACGAAGTGACCTACGGTATCGTAGACGTGGAAAAGAAAGCGTTAGTGACCCGCAACTTCATCACCGACGGCACCGGCAAGGAAATAAAAATCCCTTACGGCCTTACGGTAGACCCCCTGACAAAAGACATCTACGTAACCGACGCACGCAACTATGTACTGCCCGGCACGCTCTATTGCTTTGATAAAAACGGACGGCAGAAATGGAACGTCCGCACGGGAGACATCCCCGCCCACTTTGCCTTCCGGGAAGAAACGAGTATAGAAAAACAAACCGAATAAATAACACAAGGATGAAAAAGAAGAACTACGCAAACAGGATAATAAAGAAGAGCCTGACGGCAACCGGCCTATGCTTCCTGGCTCTGGGCGGCTTTGCCCAATCGCCTTACATCAATAAGGTATACGACTTTGTGCCCGCTCCGGGACAGTTCGTCAACGAGCTTCCCGAATACCTCCCCGGCGATACGAAGGACGATATGATCCGCAAAGCCGGGGAATACATCGCCCAAGACGCCCAGAAGATGGTGTCGCTCGGCGGGTTCGGCGGATACATCGTCTTCGGCTTCGAAGAGCCGGTGGAGAACCGGAAGGGATACTACGACTTCCGTATCCTCGGGAACGCCTTCCATGCCGGCAGCTCCACCTCTATCGGCGAAGGGGGAAGCAGCGAGCCGGGTATCGTGATGGTAGCCTACGACGGCAACGGCGACGGACTCCCCGACAACGGGCAATGGTACGAACTGGCGGGAAGCGAACACCACAAACCCTCTACGCTGAAAGACTACCGGATTACCTATTACCGTCCGGATGAAAACAAGATACGGACGCCCGACAACGGCTATCCCTACCTCAACGACACCACCTACGTCCGCTGGACAGACAACCGCGGCGGCAGCGGGTACCTCTCGCGCAACATCTATCACGAACAGCCCTATTACCCGCAATGGACAGGCGACGAAGCGATGACCTTTGCCGGTACGCTCCTCCCCCCCAACGCCATCGACGAGAGCGGGCAGGGAACCTACTACGTGCTCCATGCCTATCACTGGGGATATGCCGATAACCTGCCGAACAGCGAAGCGCGCTCCTGCTTCGATATCGGCTGGGCCACAGACGCAAGCGGAGCCGGGGCAAACCTGGAGCGCATCAACCTGGTGAAGGTATATACCGGCCTCAGCCAGTACTGCGGATGGCTGGGCGAAACGTCTACCGAGATTATGGGCGCCGTCAACCTGCATGCGGAAGGGACGGAGATACAGACGCCCGTCTTTACCACCGGCATCACCCTCGATCGGCAGACGGCGCTGCTGAACGCCGCCGCAGGCGAAACGACAGACCTCACGGCAACCGTCTACCCCGCCGACGCCACCAACCGCTCCGTCAGCTGGCTAAGCAGCAACAAAAAAGTTGCCACGGTGAGCAGCGCCGGACGGGTGACGGCCCTCGCGGAAGGTACGGCAACGATTACCGCCTACACCAACGACGGCTATTACATCGCCACCTGCACCGTGACCGCCACCGGCAACACCGGGGGAGGCTCCACGGGCGGCGGGGAGGTGACTTCCGTACAGGTGTATCCCGCCGCGCTGGAGATGAAGCCGGGCGAACTGGCCACCCTCACCGCCACCGTGCTGCCGGCCACGGCTGCGAACAAAGCGGTAGAATGGAGCTCGTCTGCCCCACAGGTGGCCGAAGTAACGGTGAGCGGCAATGTCTTTGCCTGCGCCCCGGGCACGGCCGTAATCACCGCCGCCTCGGCAGAGGGCAGGCATAAGGCTACCTGCCTCATAACCGTTGCCACACCGACCGCCACCGACCGCCAAACGCCCGGAGCCCAACCCGCAAAGATGTATTACGACGGCCGCGCCCTGCACCTCGAAGGCCTCGATGGCTACGACTGTGTGGTAGCGAACGCCGCCGGGCAGGCCATAGCCGCCTTCCGCATCACAACGGAAACGTACAGTCGCCATCTCCCGCTGCCCGGCGGCGTATACATCCTTGCGGCGCAGCAAGGCCGGGAAAGAAAGATATTCAAATGGATGGTCCGCCGGGGCAATCCGTAAACGAAAGGATATGATGTATCACGTACAATTGCACAAAGGCAGGCTGCCGCTGCGCTGCGAAAGTCTCAACGACTGCCCGGCGGAGCTTTCGTAGACACTGCGAAACCCCAAACGGGCACCCGGTGGGAGTTTCGTAGCCGCTACAAGCCCTGCGAAAGCCCCACACGGCTTTTGGCCGGTGCGTAAATAGGCGTAAAGAATAACGGAGGGATGGTCTGACGAGACTGTTCCCGCAATAAATTATATGTTTCACTAAAATTTAAACCTCATGAAAAGAGTGTTTGTCATTTTGATGGCTTTCTGCCTGAGTGCAGGGCTGTCGGCGCAAAAGCGCGAAGGCAAGGTGGTAAAAGTGCAGGGGCACGTCCACGAGTTATTAACAAAGTATGCCGCTGCCAAAGGAGGGACAGCGCCCCAAACGCTCCGGGCAGGTACAGGCACGGTTACGAATATCAATCCTATTGATGTAGCATGCTGGGTGGGATGTCTCGAATCTCAATACCCGGTTACAGCGATAGACACGGCCTATCTGCTGGTTAAATGGATGGAAGACCCTACGGACCCCGATTCAGACAGCCGTATCCTTCTTTGGGGCTATCAATGGGTTGCCCAATATACCCATCCCGACTATGGACCTACCGATGTGAAAAAGTATGCCATTGATATGGTCCGGGCGGTAGCCAATTACGATTGCCGCTTCTCCGCCCTGTTGCAAAACGCCGGGGGGGGAGGTTTCACAGCCGGCGGATTCGGGTATAATTCCAATGCAACGACGCGCGTGATACCCGGTTTTGATTTACAGGGCGCCCAAACCGACGCGTCGATTCGCTTCCATTACGTAGCTCCCCCCAACTGTATTCACCCGGCAAATCAGTATGCGGCTCCCGCCACGCCGGATGCCACTACATTGGTGCAGCAAGCCATTGCGGCGGCAGGGAGTACCGGCGTGATTAAGCACCCGCTGGACGCGGCTTACAGCTATCCGGCTTACGACTACGACTATTGGACGGTGGCAAGCTGGGATACCAATTACCTCTGGCAGGCCGGATGGTATAGAAATTTCTGGGCTTTCTTTAGCAAGGCAGGCTTAACGGGCGATTTCGATTATGCTCCCGCAGGAGGTATCGCAGACCAGCAGGTAGGCGCCGTTCAAAAGGCAATCTATTTCATCTATGCGTATGCCGACCCTACTTTTTCCACGCCCGTTTATTGGGATGGAGATTATGAGCAGGTTATACCTTGCGAATGTGCGCCCTGTACTGATTGTGGCACTGGCAAATAATGAATCCGGGATAATCCTTTAAGTTACGTGAAAGGAATGTGCTGCGCAGCACATTCCCTTCTCTTACAAAAAAAATACCTCATAACATACAATGATAAATAAAACGATAAAACAGTTCTGTATTGCCGCCTTAATTGCCCTTTTCGGACCGGCAACCGGCAATCTTCAAGCCACGGTATATACCGTTACTACGGAAGAGGATGATGGCGAAGGCTCTCTCCGTTATTTCCTGAGTGATAAGACCACTCCTATACAGGACGGCGACACGCTTACGTTTGCCGATCATGTAAGGAATATTACGATAACAAAAACATTACAATATAAACCGAAACCGAGGGACGAAATAGCCCTTACCGTTTTAGGCAACGGGGTATGTATAAGCGGGAAGAAGCTGGAATGGGGGATAGGCACTAATGCGGCTAAAGCATTGATAATGGAAAATATTCATTTCAAAAATAATGCCGAGCTATGCTTTGGTGCGATTGCAGCATCCATAAGCAACGCTACTTTTACGGCCGAAGATGGAAATGCGTGTAACGTAATAATCCGGGCACTGCTTGTAGATATACGGCATACGGCGGTTTTAAAGGCCTGCTCCTTTACCGGCGAAGGGCAGGGGAATATCCGGATTCAGGAGCAGATGAGGCCTTCTCCCAAGTCGTCCACCCTCTATGTGGATTATATATCCTGTACGTTCAAAACGGGGAATCAGGATAACAGCGGAGGGAATTTAATCTATAAGTCCATTTACGAAAAGAAGGCCGTATTCACCTCTTTTACCAATTGCGTACTGATAGACCATAATTACGGGGCAACGGCCCCTACCATAGAAGATGAAAACTTCCAATCGCATGGCTACAACGTACTGCTGGGAACCGTAAACGGCCCCTGGAGCGAAAGCCCGGCCTGGAAGCACGGTTCCGACGTACTGGTTCAGCCCTCACAGGGCACAACGGACCCGGACGCCGGCCTGCAGTGGGACGAAGGCATATATAAGGCCATCGTAAACGGCCCGGCCTATAAACATTTGCCGGCAAATACGCAAATAGAAGGCATCGCGTTCCCTCCCTATGATTTGGCGGGCCACGCGGTAGACTATACGCAGGCCGCCCATAGCGGAGCCTGGCAGGCCGTATACGGCGAAGAAGACGGCGGCACGGTCTATCCCGAAACGCTCACGCTGGGCGGAGCCACGCCGGGGCAGGAGATATACTCCGAAAGCACCCTCCAGCTATCGGCAGGCGTAGGCCCGAACGGATGCGAACAGGCCGTCACCTGGGAAAGCAGCGACGAAAGCATCGCCACGATCGACGCCAACGGACTGGCCACTCTCCTGCCAACCACCGCTACGGAAAACAAAGAGGTAACCTTTACGGCTACTACCGTAGCCGTAGACAGGGAAGGCAATCCGCTCAGGGCTTCCCTCACGATTGTTGTAAAACCGTATATCCACGTCACCGGCTTTGCTTTTACAATCGATACGGATACCGTCCGATCGCTCTGGAATGTAGTATTTAACCTGAACACCGGGCACGCCCCGGCAATCGTCCCCGGCAATGCCCTGAATCAAACTTACACCTGGAGCATAGACGATAACGAAGTAGCCACCCTTGCCTACAACAACGCACGGAAATCCTATACGCTCACAGGCCGGAAAGCGGGGCGGGTAACGCTGAAGGCAACGCCGGAAGACAATCCGTCGCTCGCCGACAGTTGCGTTTATATTTTCCACGACCCGTACTACTCGGATGTAAAAGGAGTCTTTTTGCTTACAGAAGGCGTCTTTACCGGAACCGGCGGCGAGGGGGTCGGATGCGGAGACCTGCATTTCATTCATGAAGAGACCGGCATTTGGGATACGCATATCTACGAAACCATCAACAGCCAGAAAACAGGCACCACCACCCAGTTTGGCGCCATCTACGGCGATCACTTCTTCCTCATATCCAAACAGGCCAACCGCGTAGTGGTAGCCGATAAAACGACGGTGGCGCAACAAAAATCGTTCAAACACATCCATAACGGCGACATCGTGATGGATGGCCGGGCTTTCCTCGGCGTAGACGAAAATACCGGCTACGTGGGAACGTCGGCAGGTATCGCCATGGTGAAATTCGACGAGTTGCTCAGCGCCGAACCAGACCCCACGGTCATGTATCCCAACGTGGTGCAGGAATTGCCTTATACCCTTATTGAAGGAACGGCCACCGACGAAAACCTTTACACCGGACAGGTGGGAACGATGCTCCGGGTGGGCGACCGCGTGTTTGCCGTGCAGCAAAATACGGGGATACTGGTTATCGATGCGCTGACGCATCACGTAGATACCGTATTGACCGGCCATTATGCCAATCTGGCCCAATCGTTAGACGGGTACCTGTGGTCCGGAACCAGCGAATACGAATCTACCGGGCAGTTGGCAGATGATGTGTCCGGTAATATTATCGACCGTATCGACCCCTATACGCTGGAAATTAAGAAAATCATCCTTCCCGACGGAATCGGCGGCCCGACTCCTTCGTGGGGCGCCTGGCAAGCCGACGTATTCTGCGCAAGCGCACAGAAAAACCAGCTCTATTGGACGAATGCCATCGGTGGATTCGGAGGCGGAACCAAGATTTACCAGTACGATATCGATTCGGAAACGATCCGGGAAGTATTCGACGCCGCCCAGTACCCTGACCCCGCAGGATATTCCGACGTAAACTGGAAGATGTACGGCTGTCCTTTCCGCGTACATCCCGAAACCGACGAACTCTACGTAGCAATCACCACGTGGCCAGGCTCATCACCGGCCCTGTGGAATACGATAAAGGTAAACCCGCAGACGAAAGAAACGGTAGATATTCCTATCCCGCCCGGAACGGCCGTGTTCAACGACCTGTGGATATTCCCCGACAACCAGGCCCCGGCCATCTCCGCCGGACTGGATAACATTTCCCTCAGGGAGGAAACCCGTATCTACCTGGGCGACCGGGTGACCGACGCCGACAATCCGGACGCCGCCATCATCAAGTCCGTAATCCTGAAAGAAGGCGAAGAGCTGATTGCGGCCCGCATCTGGCGCGATTCGCTGATTGTTACCCCCCTGAAGAAGGTGGCCGAAGACACGCAAACAACGTTTACCCTCAAGGTAAACTCGAACGGGAAGGTGGTAACAAAGACCATCGCCGTTACGGTGAATGCCGACGCAGCCATCACAGAGTATCCCTTTGAACTGACGGCCGGAAAAGTAACCATCCGTCCGGGCGACGAATACCGGCTTGCCCTCACGGCGGCAGAACATTACCCTGACGTACGCTGGAGCAGCTCGCACCCCGAAGTGGCCACCGTTACAACCGGCGGAGTAGTGAAGGGAATTGCGCACGGTATTGCGAACATCATCGTAAAAGACGCCAACAGCGTCAAAGCCGATACCTGTATGGTGACGGTGATAGCTCCGGGCGCCGCTACCGCGGATTCGATTACGCTGAATACCGCCCTGCTCATCATGAACGTAAAAGAAACGGCCGGCCTGAGCGTAGTACTGGTATCGGGAAGCCTTACGGGCAAAACCGTTAAGTGGAGCACAAGCAACGCCGCCGTAGCCGACGTAACGTCGGGCGGCAAAGTGCTGGCAACAGGTATGGGAAGCGCCACGATCACCGCCTCGGCCGGCGAGGTGAAAGCCGTTTGCACGGTGATGGTACGGGATATAGCCGTAAACGCGGAAGCGTCGTCAATAGGAGACAAAGCCGCTACCGTCACCTTCCCGAAAATGCTGTCTGCCGCCTATTACCTGGCGCACGTATACGAGATGGTGAACGGTCGCCGCCAGGCCCTTATCACGCTGAAGATAAATGCCGAAGGAGAAGTGGATATCGCCTACGCCCTGCGCGCGGCTACCAACGACATCTCCGTCACCCTGTCTACGCTGAAACCCGCCACGGAGTATGAAGTAGACGTAGAAGTGGTTCGCGTACAGAATAATATCGCGGAAGTGATCAGTACGCTCGCCACGAGGTTCAAGACGAAAGCCAACGCAACGTCTGCCGGCCCGTCCGCCTCCGCCCCGGCCACAGTAAGCTACGCCAACGGAACCCTCTGCGCCCAGAACCTCGAAGGCTACCGTTGCCGGCTGATTGCCATCAGCGGACAGACAGTGAAGTCGTTTACGGTAAACACCCCGAACGAATTCCACTCCCTCGCCCTGCCGCAAGGCGTGTACATCCTGGATGCGGAAAAGAACGGCGAGCGGAAGATATTCAAACTAATCACCCGGTAACCGGTTCTCCCTTCAACCGCAAATAACCCGTCGGGCAGGAAGAGCAAAAGCCTCTCCCTGCCCGATTTGCGTTAGCACCCTGCCGGTTCCGAAAAAGCATTACGATGGGTTGAGTAAACCATTATAATGTTTTGGCCAAACCACTATAATGTTTTTGGCAAACCACTATAACGATTCCGGCAAACCACTATAATGATTTACCGGAGACATCAATCGGGCGAATTTGCTCAAAACTCTCGGAAAACATTTTTTTTTATGTAAATTTGCGCCCTGAAAATTAACTCATGGATAAGAATAAAGAACCTTTGGTAGAGGTGGGCGAGTTTATTGCCGAATATACTTCGCACATGATGGGGTGCGGCATTCATACCTCGCGGGTGATACGGAGCAGTAAAAGGATTGCCGAAGCTTACAGTTACCATATGCACATCAGCGTATTCCAGAAAAGTTTGATATTGACGTTGCACGACAGCGAGACGAAAGAATACCACAATGCCGTGGTAGACATCCCTGCCCTTCCCATCAGCTTTGAACATAACTCGGAACTAAGCGCATTGAGTTGGGAAACGTATGACGAGCGCCTTTCGCTCAAGGCGTTGCGCGAGAAGTACGGAAAGATTATAGCGGCCCCGTCTATCCACCCGCTATTTGTTTTACTACTGGTGGGTTTTGCCAACGCTTCTTTCTGCCGGCTTTTCGGGGGCGACTGGATTTCTACCGGGATTGTCTTTTCCTCCACGCTGGCCGGTTTGTACCTGAAGCAAAGGATGTCGGTCCACCTCAATCATTACCTGGTCTTTATCCTGTCTGCCTTTATTGCTTCCCTTTGCGCTTCTACGTCGTTGATTTTTGATACCACTTCGGATACCGCCCTTGCCACCAGCGTGTTATTCCTGGTTCCGGGCGTACCGCTCATCAACGGGGTTATTGATATTGTAGAAGGGCATACGTTAACGGGTTTCGCCCGGCTTACACAAGCCTCCTTATTGATTGTTTGCATAGCCATCGGTTTGGCTTCCACCCTGTTTTTAGTTAAAGATAGTTTGATATGATCGCAATGGATATTCTTTCCGACGCCTTTTTTGCAGCCATCGCGGGTATTGGTTTCGGCGCTATTTCCGACCCTCCGCTCAGAGCCTTTCGTTATATCGCTTTATTGGCCGCCACAGGGCATATGTGCCGCTACTGCCTGATGGCCTATGCCGGGTTCGAAATTGCCGGGGCTTCCCTGATAGGCGCTTTTATCATCGGACTGGGGAGTATATGGTTCGGGAAGAAGGTTTATTCGCCCATGACGGTACTTTACATTCCGGCCTTATTGCCGATGATTCCCGGTAAGTTTGCTTACAATATGGTGTTTTCGCTAATCATGTTTTTGCAATCCATCGACCATCCGGTTGAAAAAGTAAAATATATGGAGATGTTTTTCTCCAATACCATCATTGCGGCGACCGTCGTTTTCCTGCTGGCCGTAGGGGCTACGCTGCCGATGTTTTTATTTCCCAAGCGGGCTACTTCATTAACCCGTCATAAACAATAAGGCTATGCATACATTCTGGAAAACAATCGGGCTTTATAATTCGGCCACCTGGCTTGGCCAACTCCTAATCGTTGTAACCGGCATTATCCTCACAACCTTGCTTATCCGCAAACAAAGCCCCACGGTAAAACGATTGATGAAGATATACCTTACGGGCGTATACCTGTGGATAGCCATCGTATACTACCTTATTTATTGCGCGGAGAGAAATTATAACGCCCTGATGGCCTTATTCTGGGGAGTTATGGCCATTGCATGGATATGGGATACGGTTACGGGCTATACCACCTTCGAATACAATAAAAAGTACCGGGTATTCGCCTGTTTTTTGCTGTTGTCGCCCTTCATGTATCCCTTGTTTTCTTTACTGAGAGGATTGAGTTATCCCGAAATAACCTCTCCCGTGATGCCCTGCTCCGTTGTTACTTTTACCCTCGGGTTATTGCTTTTATATTCCCGTAAGGTCAATATCTTCATGGTGTTGTTACTCTGCCATTGGTCACTGATCGGATTGGCTAAAACGTATTTCTTCCAGATTCCCGAAGATTTTATCCTGGTAAGCGTATCAATCCCGGCTCTGTATTTATTTTTCAACGAATCTTTTATCCGCAACCTGCCGAAAGATGCCAAACCGAAAGCAAAATACATCCACGGGTTGCTTATCCTGATATGCGTTATGCTCGGAGCCGTTTTAGTTTCCTCCCTGCTTCAGACAGCTTTCGCCTATCCTTAACACCAGAGAATTATCACACATCCCGCCATTTGAAGGATTTTTTCATTGATTTTGTTCCACATTCAAATTTTAGTTGTACATTTGGCTGGTGTTCATTAAAAGGGTGCAATTCAAATTGTCGCGTCAAATAAGTATCTTTGTGTGCACACTAAAAACAGTATGTTATGAACAGGGAAGAATTTTTATCGGTAGCATCACAGTATTACGAAGAGTTTGAAT
>JAISXD010000085.1 GCA_031270665.1 Tannerellaceae bacterium
ACCTGGGAAAATAAGCATGGACCACCGGCAAGACGATAAACTGGAAGAACGGATTCGTTTCGTAGCGAAGCATTACCGGCAAGGCGGCCTGAACGCCGAACGGGCCTGGAACAGGCTTGCCCGCGATAAGGGTATCCGGCGCCCGACGCCCCGGCTGCGTTACCTGATGGCGGCCGCTTCATGCGCCGTCTTGCTCGTCTCTGCCGCCGCGCTTTATTATTGGAAGGCACATACGCCCCGGTGGGTGGCGATAACCGCCGCCGCGGGGCAACTCAAAGAGGTATATCTGCCGGACAGCACGCTCGTTTCCATGTCGGGCGGTTCACGGATCAGATATGATGCAAGAGCGTTTGGAAAAACAAGGCGTGAAGTGCAGATGAACGGTAAAGCCTTTTACCGGGTGATGCGGGATGAATCGCGCCCTTTTTCCATCCGCACGAAAATGGCGGAAGTGACCGTGCTGGGAACCGGTTTCCAGATAAACCAGCAAGACGCTTCCGTTCGTGTACACGTCGCTACCGGCAAAGTGAGTTTCAGTGCCGGGGAAGGCGACAAGAAAGAGAATGTCATACTTACCGCCGATATGTCGGCATCGTATTCTATGAAAACAAAAGAGATGAAGACGCTAACCGAAGAAGACGTAAACTACCTTTCCTGGAAAACAGGCCTGTTGCAATTCAGCAACACCCCTTTGGAAAAAGTGATCGAAGATTTGAGCGATTATTACCAGGTAGGGATCAAGAGCCGTTCGATGATACGGGGAGAGAAACTAACGGCAACGTTCAACCGCTTGCCTTTGGAAGAAGTATTGCTGGTGATTAATCAAACATTGGACGTCCGCCTTGCCGTAGACAGAGGTAACTGAGAAATTGATGAAACGCCTTGTTGTCCTGCTGCTCGGATTATTGTTCTTTCCCGCAGGGGCTCGCTTAAATGCCCAGTTTTCCGGACCGGTGCCTGCCGTTACCTTAGAGATGCAGCATGTTCCTGCGGCGGATCTGTTTTTGGAATTGGAAAAACAGACCGGTATGTTTTTCTCGTACGAATCTTCCCTCATCGGAGATCTTCCGCCGGTTTCTTTCAAGGCGAAAGACGAACCGCTGTCTTATTGTTTAAAACGCCTGTTTGCCTCTTGGCACATTACCTATCGCGTTACGGGGCAATATATTATTTTAAAAAGGAAACCGAGGCAATACACGGTCAGCGGATTTGTGAGGGATTCCGCTTCTTATGAAAGCCTGATCAATGCGGCTGTGCTGGATGTCGTGTCCCGAAAGGGAAGCGTATCCAACAGCTACGGGTTTTATAGCATAACCCTTCCGGCGGGAAAAGTAAGGCTGCGTTCGTCCTATGTAGGTTATACAACACATGAGATAACGCTGATGCTCGATAAAGACACGCTTGTAGATATTCCCCTTGCCGCCTCCGGTGCGCTGCAGGAGGTGGTGGTCAGGGGAAACGAACCGTATTCGGTGGTGATGAGCAGCCGGATGGGAAACGCCGAACTTTCATCCGCCCATATCCATAAAACGCCGGTCTTATTCGGCGAGCCCGATTTGCTCCGCTGCCTGCAACGCCAGCCGGGCGTGGCTTCCGGCACGGAAATACTGGGGGGTATGTTTGTAAGGGGGGGAAACCAGGACGAGAATTTATTCCTGCTGGACGGCATACCGCTGTATAATGTGAATCACGTAGGCGGATTGTTTTCGACGTTTAACCCGGATGTTGTGAAAAACGTGGATTTTTATAAGGGAAGCTTTCCGGCCCGGTACGGCGGAAGGCTTTCTTCCGTTGCCGATGTACGCTTAAAAGACGGAGACATGCAGCATTACCACGGCAACGCGTCTCTTGGGCTGCTGATGGCCAAAGCAATGATAGAGGGGCCGCTCGTGAAAGGCCGCACCTCATTCAATATCGCTTTCCGGCGGACATGGTTCGACGCCATCACGTCTCCCGTCTTTGCGATTGCCAATAAGACGGATAAATACGGGAACAGGCAATTTGCAGGCTATTCCTTTTACGACCTGAATGCGAAGGTAAACCATACCGTTTCATCCAAAAGCAGCCTGTATGCCAATTTTTATATGGGGCAAGACCGCCTCCGGTTTACTGAATGGTATAAAACGACCGGTCAGAAGAGCGGGCAGGAGTTAATCTGGCGATGGGGCAATATCGTGTCGTCTTTCAATTGGACGTATGTCTTCAGCCGGCAATTATTTGGTAATTTCAAGGTGTTTTATTCACAGTTTAAAACAAAGATGATAGACGACAGGATTACGCCTTATGACCTTTCCCTGCCGGAGGTTGATCTGTTCAAGGAAAAATACTACCGGCACCGTTCCGGCATCCGCGACGCCGGTTTCCGTTCGGACTTTGACTATTCGCCAACGCCCCGGCACCGGATACGTTTCGGGTCGGATTATCTTTACCACTTCTATACGCCGGAAGATAAATATACAAGCATAGCGGTTGATAATGCGCTTGTCCGGCAGCGTTACGAACAGGGCTATTCCGCACCTTTTGTTTACGCGCATGAATGGAGCGTATATGCAGAAGACGACTGGCTGCTTGCCGGCAGGTGGAGAGCCAATGCAGGCGCACGGCTGGGCGCGTATGCTGTGGAAGGAAAACAATACCTGTCTTTTCAGCCCCACCTCTCTGTACGGTATCTCATGGCGAATGACCTCTCCTTGAAAGCTTCTTATGCAAAAACGGATCAATACGTACACCAGTTGTCCAATACATATACCAGCTTGCCTTCCGATATATGGGTGCCCGTTACGCCGGACGTAAAACCGATGAACGCACACCAGGCGGCGGCAGGCGTTTATTACCATCCGGATAAGCAATACGATTTTTCGCTGGAAGGCTATTATAAGACGATGAATAACCTGATAGAATACCAGGATAATGCCCTCCTTTACCCTGATTATACCGGTTGGGACAAGAAAGTGTCTATCGGTTCGGGGCGTTCGTACGGAGTAGAATTAACGGCACGTAAACCGGAAGGGCGTACCTCGGGCTGGCTTGTCTATACCTTGTCGTGGTCCGACCGTATCTTTACTGACAAACAGGTAAACAGGGGAGAGCGTTTCCCGTTCAAATACGACAACCGCCATAGGTTGAACCTGACGGTTCTCCATAAATTCGGCCCGAAAACAGACCTGAGCGCTTCCTGGACGTATGCTTCGGGCAACAGGGTTACGGTTCCGCTGGAAAGATATGTCTCCGGTGCAGCCCCCCACGAAGACGGATACTTCGATTCTGTTCTGGGCAGGAACGCCGCTAAATTAGGGGATTATCACCGGCTCGACGTAAGCTTGAATATCTACCTGCCCAAAGAAAAAGGACGGATGGGTATCTGGAATATCAGCCTTTATAATGCCTATTGCCGGATAAATCCTTTTTATATCACACAATCTTATTTGAAGGAGAACGGGAAACTCACTACGTATCAGCGAGGGCTTGTTCCTGTTATTCCTTCGGTTTCATATACCTATAAATTTTAAAAGAATGAACCGTTTCATAAAAGCCGGATGGATACTGATTGGTTGCTTCACGCTGTCTTGTGAGAGAAATATTGAACTGTCCGTTGATTTGCCCGGGGCGTCTGCCGTGCTGAACGCCTCCTTGTCTGCCGATTCGCTTATAACGGCTACCGTCTCCCGGACGGTTCGTGCTTATTATAACGGCCCGGAGCCCTTACCCGTTTATTTTCCCGGGGAGGCCTCCATCGAAGTTTTTGTGAATGACAGCAAACAGGGAGTGATGGAAAAGGGCGAAAAAAACGGGCAATACCGTCTGCCGGGCTATTATCCTTCTGCCGGAGACAAGATACGGCTGGAGGTACAGACCGCTGGTTTCGCCCCTCTTTCGGCAGAAGTATGCATCCCTTCACGGCCCGAAATCCTATGGGTCGATACACAAATGTATAAAAAAGAAGCGTCCGCTTCTTTTCCCGGAGATAACAGGATTGACGTGGCATTGCGTTTTAAAGAACCGGCGAATGAAACGAACTATTATATGCTTGCCCTGTCGGAATATTTCATAGAAGAGAAAGACACGCTTACGAAAACATATCTGCCTGTTTCTGTAATCCACAACGAAGAGTTACTGTTTGAAGAGTTAAGCCCTGCCCGTTTTCCCTATCTTTACGCTCACGGCCATTCATCCAATCCTTCCTATTACGGCTATTATGATACTTCTTTTTTTATATTCAATGATAAGGCTATCCACAGTGATGCGTACACGTTGAAGTTTACGCTGAAGAATGTGTTCAGTTCGAATGATAGCGACTCGTCACCGTTCACCGCTATCTGCCGTATCTGTTTATATGCTGTCTCGGAATCGTGCTATTTATATTACCGCTCCAAGCTCTTGCAATGGAAACAGGCCGAAGACCTTTTCGGCTCGGTAGGGCTTCGCGAACCGGTTCCCACCTATACCAACGTCAGGAATGGATATGGTTTGTTGTCGGCCAGGCAGGCGGCGGTATACGAATTAAAGGTACCTGTTGCCGGTATGCCGCTGTCTGTCTATGATGCAGACTGATTACCGGACACCGATTTTTATATTCTTACTCCTGAAAACGGGATATAGCAGGTATTGAGGCTCCATACGCCGTTTATGCGGATTGTATTCATAATTAACGCCTCCGCCTATGCCGAAGTTCTCATTAAGCATAAATTCTGCGGCCCCTCCTACGCTGGTGTGTTTATAGAAAGGGTTCAACAGCATATATGGGTTGTCGTTCTCTCCCTCTCCATAGAAGGCATACTGCCCCCACGTACGCAAAGCAATCCGTTCATTCACATCATACGTTACCTGCAGGTTGGCGCCGGCCATATATCCCGGGTGAAGATTAACAGGCGTATAGAACCGTCCGGCAAAACCTCCGCCGGTTATTGTCCAGTTAGCCTGGCGCCATATCATACCCGGATTAATCGTTGTCATCCCGCCTGCACCGGGCCATGTATACTGGCTTCCGGTAGTAAAGAAAGCCATATTAGTATTGATAGGGACAATGGATGTTTCGCTGAAATCAAAAGCCATTGGCGAAACAGCCCGCATCATTGGCGCATATATATCGAAGAAAGGGCGGTAAGCAGCCGATAAAATCTGTATATCCATCGGTCTGTCGTCCAACGAAAGCTGGAATCCGGTAGTAAACTCCTGCCGTTTCATTGCTGCATCCGTCTTAGACGAAGGCATATACGACTTATGAGAATAAGCCGGAATCGCCAACTCATATGTTTTATATTTGGGGAAAGCCATAATCTTCCCATCCTTATTAACGGTATAAGAAAGTTCCGCCGGCATCTGCGCCCGCACAAAACACATCCCTGATAAAATCATCATACTTACTAGCCATCCTCGCTTCATACAATCTCCGTTTTTCGTGGCAAGATACAAAAAAACCGGAAAGAAAAAAGTGAAATAAACTAAAACCCCCGTTTCCATAGCTTTACTGCCGCTGCTTTATTGGCACAACAGTAGACAGCAAATTCCAACCGCTTTTCAAGACGTTCCTCCTGTCCGAAAAGTGGAATCGTAACCGGTTATCCGGCTCCCCCAAAAGGTGAATCTTTTGCACTTAATGTAAAAAATTACTCTTTTGGGTAATTGACTGATATGGATAATCGAGCTATTTTTACAGCAAAATCAGACCTTGG
>JAISXD010000088.1 GCA_031270665.1 Tannerellaceae bacterium
AAACCTAAAGTTAATTCGGAACGTTCCGATTCTGTCAATATCAATGTCTTGATTTTCATTCGCATTATACTGTTCTATTATGCGAATATACGATATTACCGATATGTGTGAAATAATTATGAACATTTACTTATTACTAATAAATCTATTTCCAGACATTACTTCTCTCATCAAAGTCTACTTATATTCGGGCTTGCCCGTTGTCCGCCGAATTTCATTTAGGGTAGCCTAATACCCCTACCAACTGATGTTGGCAGGGCGGTTACCAAACAATCTGCAAGCATAGGCAAATGGATTATCCAATGCAGAACGAGAAAAGGAATGTTACTTATTAGTTTTCATTCTGATATTGAAGCGGAGTATACCCGGTGGCCTTTTTGAAAAATCTGGAGAAGAAAGATTGGCTGGTGAAATTCAGCATTTCACTTATTTGTAGCATAGTATAGTTATGGCTTTTAATCAGAGCTTTAGCTTCGCGTATTACGTAATCATTAATGAATTCATTAGCGAATCGCCCACTTACCTTATAGATAATTTGCGAAAGATATTTTGGAGTAATACATAAGATATCGGCATAAAACTTAATGTGGCGTTCATGTACATAATTTTTTTCTACAGTATGCATGAAACGTTTATAAATGTCCTGTTGCCTGCTAATCTCCAGTATATCTTGCACAACTGCTTTTTCCTGTTCCTTTTTCCTTTCAGTAAGTTTGGAGAAGATATTATAAAAGAAAGCATGAACATATCCTTTGATCGTTTCGGTTCTATAATATGTATCTTCTTGTTGCATTTTAGCTTTCAAAAGCTCATAAGTGACAACGATTTCTTTCAGTTCTTTGTCATTAACATGGCAAAATGGAAAATCAGCTAATAGTTTTCGTTGATTAATAGTATTTGTGCGATTGAGATTTGGGTCGTAAAAATCAGCGTTAATGAGAACCAAAGCGTACTGTACATCATCGCTCATTTCATAAAGCTCACCAACTTGTTTATTTGTAATAATGATAATGTCATTCTTAGCCAGATGGAACCGTTTAAAGTCTACTTCAATCTCGATGGTTCCTTCTATGCAAACTAACGCTTGTACAATGGCGGAGTACTTTAAACGAGTGGTCTTTATTTTCCCTTTCATTTCAGAAAAACAAGGCAGAGTGTACGCACTGAGATTGTCGGATATAGTAATCTTATCATCAAAAGAATAGCTATTCATTTGAGTTCTAAGTATTAAACTTACATCATTGAATGACCTTTCCATTTCTTTTTGTGGGTACTAGTTTTCTACAAAAATAATCATTTCCTTGAAATATTCGTCCTATAGTACAAAAGACCGTCTGCAAAGTTAAAATGATATTTTCTTTCTTTTCAGATTTTTGCTGCATCAATCGGAAACGCTTCTACCGGTAGATATATTAAGTTGATAAAGGAGTTAAATGTTAAATCATTAATGCCATGTTTTTATGAAAGAAAATCTATTTTTATTCAGACTGAAACATTTAAGAGAATCTTATCTGTTAAGAAAAACCGTATTATTTTTTATCGTGGCGTTAGCAGTGGATGGAACTGCTCTCGCACAAGTTAAGACCGTCACAGGTTCTGTAAAAGATGATATAGGTGAACCTCTGATTGGGGCAACCATTCAACAAGTTGGCGCTTTAACCGGCGCTATTACCGACTTGAATGGAAATTTCACATTGCCTAATGTTCCCAACGATGCAACGTTAAGCATTTCCTACATCGGTCATATTACCCAAAAGGTCAATGTAGCGGGTAAGAGTGTATTTAATATCACACTGCTTAAGGAAACATTAGATCTCGATGAAGTAGTGGTTATTGGTTATGGCGTCCAGAAAAAGAGTAATGTGACCGGAGCCATCTCAAGCGTCAAAGCGGACGACCTTAAAAACCTGCCGACCACGAATGTGGCATCTGCGTTGCAGGGAAAAGTTTCGGGAGTGCAGATTATCAATAATTCAGGAGCTCCGGGAGCCGTGCCGACCATCCGGATTCGCGGATATTCGTCCAATGGCGTTTCCGACCCTCTGTTTGTGGTCGACGGATTGAAAGTAGCGAATATCGATTATCTGGAACCGAGTAACATCGAAAGCATCGAAATTCTGAAGGATGCGGCATCCGCAGCCATCTACGGCGCCGAAGCAGGCAACGGAGTTATTCTGGTTACCACCAAATCAGGCGATAAAGGAGAAAGCAAAATCTTTTTTGACACCCAGCTGTCATACTCGAATCTCGCTAAAAAAGTGGATTTGATGAATGCCGGAGAATATGCAAATTTCTATAAGGAAACAAGCGACACATATTCCACACTCTTCGACACGTACTATTATAATGCTCCGAGCAGTATGATTAACGGGAAATTAGTCGATACGGACTGGCAGGATGTCATATACAATACCGGCGTCAGCCAGAAATACAATATCGGTTTTCAGGGAGGCAACAACAACGGCTCTCTATTCGTATCACTGGGTTATCTGCAGAACAACGGCATGATAACAGGCGACGTAGATTTGTATAAGCGCATTACAGGTCAAATCAATGCCAGCTATAAAATAAAGAAATGGATTGAAATAGGCACAAATACCTCCTTCGAAACATCAAAAATGAACCAGATAGACGAGGGTAGCGTCGATTATGGCCTTATCTGCAAAATGCTCATGATAGACCCGGTTACGCCTCTCGAATATGCCAACGGTCTAAGCGGTGCATCGGTAGATGTCCAGAATGCCGCAGCCGCTGGGTATAATCCTCTGATAAACCCCTCAACGGGAAATTACTATGGCGTGTCGTGGGTAGATGGCGCCGAGCAAAATCCGGCTGCCGTTCTGACCAGAATGCAGGTATATAGTAAATCGTTCCATATCAACGGCATGGTCTTTGCCAATCTTACCCCTTTCAAAAACTTCGTATTTACTACGCGTCTGGGGTATCGTTTCAGTAACAAGTCGTACAACCGTTTCGACGAACCCGTCTGGGTGGCGAAAAACAGTACGGAGGTCGATCCCTTGTTGATAGTGTATCAGAGAACAGGGCAGTATTACCAGTGGGAGAATTTCGCGAATTACAATTTTGACTGGAAGGGCAACAATTTCTCATTTCTTGCCGGTACGTCCTATATCAGCAACAATACAAATTATATGGAAGTGCAAACCCAGGATTTAACAAGTTCGGCTCCCAATTTCCGGTACCTGGATTATTCCGGCAATTCGAATGTCGTGCTGAGCGGTAACCTGACCGATCAGGTGCAGATGGCGTATTACGGACGTATCGGATGGTCGTATAAAGGCCGATATAACGTACAGGTAAACTTCCGCGCCGACTCATACGATGCGGCTTATCTCGATTTGGAGCACAACTGGGGTTATTTCCCTTCCGTTTCTGCCGGATGGACGATAACCAATGAAGATTTTATGGCAAACATTGACCGTAAAATCCTGTCGTTTGCAAAATTGCGTCTCTCTTACGGCAAGAACGGTAGCATCAGCAATCTGGGAGGATACAAGTACGCCTCGACGCTCAATTCCGGAGCCGTCAAATTTGCCGGAGTATTTACCATTGCTACCAATAATTACTGGATGAACAATCAACTGTATACGGGACTTTATCCGAGTAGCAATCTGGCGAATCCTCTGTTGAGATGGGAAGAAGCAAAGCAATTCGGCGCCGGACTTGACCTGCGTTTATTAAACGACAGACTGTCGCTTACGGTGGATTATTATAAAAAGGAAACAGACGGTTTGCTGGTAGAGACAACCGCACCGCTTACTACCGGAACAACAAAGTATTTCCAAAACCTTGGAATAGTAGAAAACAGCGGGTTGGAAGTGGAAGCCGGTTGGAAAGGAAAAATCGGCAAAGACTTCAATTACAACTTCAGGGCGAATATAGCAACCGTATCCAACAAAGTAACCGAATTTCAGGGTAAAGGCGTTAGAATGAACGGCGGCAAACTGACCTCCTCCAGTAGTTACATATCCTATTTTGAAGAGGGTTTCCCTGTCTGGTATCTATATGGCTACAAAGTGGATAGAATCAACGAAAATACGGGTGAAGCAATTTATAAGGATATGGATGGCGTAGAAGGCATCACCGATGCCGATCGTTGCTACCTTGGCGACGGGATTCCCGATTTCACTTATGGCGCAACCCTTTCCCTTTCTTACAAGAACGTGGATTTAATGGTGCAGGGCGCAGGCGCCCAAGGTTCCGAACTCATATATGGGCTTGTGAGGGTTGGCAATATGATGCCAAACCGTCTTAAATCTTTTTATATCGACCGCTGGACGCCCAATAATACCGGCGCTACCCAGGCATCGGCGGTATACCAGAGAGACGAAAAGTATTACAATTCGGACAGATATGTATTCGATGCCTCGTTCTTTAAAATCAAACAAATACAGTTAGGATACAATCTTCCGGCGCGTCTTTTGAAGACAATAGGTTTCTCGTCCTTGAGAGCATATATCTCGCTGGACAACTTCTTTACGTTCACCTCCTATCCGGGAATCGATCCGGAAGTCAGGCCTTGGGTATCCAATTCGATGGCTATTGACCTGGGAGGATATCCCATTGCTAAAACCGTTTCTTTTGGACTTAATGTTTCTTTCTAATAAATGATAAGATGAAAAAGATAATAAAAACTTTAATATTTTCCCTGTGTATATGTCTTGCCGCGTGCGAAAGCAGTTTAGACATCCCGCAACAGGGAGTAGTGCCGGCAAAAGGCACTTACGAAAATGCAACGGACGACGTGGTAAACCAGTTTATTGCCTCCGTTTATTACCGGGTGCATGGCGATGCTTTCAACAACATGATGCTTAAAGATATATCTTCTGCCAATGCCCTGAGATGTGACTTGGAAAAAATGAGCGGTGAACTCGGCGAATACTACCAGTACACGGAAGGTCCGGACGCTTCGACGTATTCGATGATTTGGTCATATTATTACCAGACCATCTATTATTGCAGTATGATTATCGAAAACCTGCCCCAAAACACGGTGGCATCGAAAGAGTTGATCGACCGCGTAATCGCGGAAGCGAGAGCCATCAGGGCAATTTCGATGATGTATCTTGTCCGGTTATACGGCAGTCCTCCGCTGGCAGATCATATCCTGACCGGCTCGGAAATCAATACGCCGGCAAGCGAATCATGGACTTTCATCGAGGCGGAACTGGAAGCCGCCGCTGCCGATCTTCCTTCCAAATCGGGGAAAAACGGACAGGCTGCCATAGGCGGGCGCATAACCCGCGAAGCGGTTTTTGCTTATCTGGGCAAGGCTTATCTCTGGCAGAAAAAGTATAACGAGGCGGCAAGTACGCTCTATTCAAAAGTAATTGCTACGGGTCTGTATGAATTGAATCCCGACTTTGCGGAACTCAACAGATATACGTCTGATTTTTGCACCGAAAACATCTGGGAATACGAGCTTGATAACACTTCAGGCTATGAGGCGTCTCAGGCAGGCATGTGGGATGTTAAGATGTTCGGTTGGGCAAACACAGTCATGAATATGCCCGATGGCATGGGAAATCCCGACAATGAAGAATGTTACGGATGGGGTGGCTATGCATCCGAATCGTTCGGCCTCTTCATGGAACAGCACGATATTAAACCGGATGGCGTCAAAACAGCCCGTTACAGAGCGACAATCGCCACTTACGAAGATTTGCTCGACGAATCCCTGTACACATACAATACCGCAGGAGCGAAAGGCATTAAAACGGAAGTGTCGAATTGTGAAGGTTATTTCAGGGTGAAGTTGATGACCCGTACGGAAAATGTAATGGGAACGGGCATGTATATATTCAATCACAAAAACTTTTGTTTTATGAGATACGCAGAGGTTTTGCTGAACTATGCCGAGGCAGTTGCGATGGGCGGTACACCGGGCGGCATAAGCGGACTGGAAGCGCTGAATCTGGTGCGTCGTCGAGCCGGTCTGAGTGACGCTCCGTCTCTGGACATGGATAACGCGCAGTATGGCGTCAAAGCCGAACGCAGAGCCGAGTTGCATTATGAATCCAGCCGGTTCATTGATCTGGTTCGCTGGGGCGACGCAGCTGCAACGCTTAAGGATTGCGGTAAATATACTTGCCGGTTTGCAGGATATAAAGATGGGAATAATGCAATGGCGCAGAGCAAGAACAATTGGAATGTGATGAAAGTGCCGACGGTTGGAGAAGGTTTTAAGGCAAACAAGAATGAATTGTTTCCGGTACCGTCGATTGTCATAACTTACAGCCCCAGTCTGAAACAAAATACGGGATGGTAATATTAAGTATTGATATGAAATTTTTCAAACACACAACTTTAGTTTTCTGCGCAGTTCTTTTCTGTAATTGCATAAATGCACAGAAAAGTTTGGTAGATGTTCATTTTGATTACAAGTCGGCAGACACATTCTTTACGCAGCCGTATATCGACATTGACGAATGGCGCGACACGCCGGTTCGCCACCGCTACGTACACGGAGGCTTCAAAGATAACGATACGCGGTTTTCGTTCTACTTCCCCCCGAAAGAGCGGTATGAAGGACGGTTTTATCAGTACATCACACCGTTTCCCGATAGCGAAACGCTGTCTCAAAGCGACACGGGAGAACATAACGCAATAGGTTTTTCCGTTACCAATGGCGTGTATTTCATAGAAACCAACGGTGGCGGGAAAACCGATTTTACCCGGATACAACGAGAACCGGATCCGACGATTGGAGCTTATCGCGCTAACGCCGCCGCGGCCGCATTTTCGAGAATTGTGGCGAAAGCGCTCTATGGCGGCGAACGTCCTTACGGTTATGCTTACGGCGGCAGCGGCGGCGCCTATCGCACCATTGGCGCTATCGAAAGCACCACAGGCGTATGGGACGGGGTGGTTCCTTATGTTGTCGGCTCGCCGATGGCGATTCCAAATATGTTTTCCGTTCGTATGCATGCCATGCGTATTTTAAAAGATAAATTTCCGCAAATCATCGACGCAGTTGAACCCGGTGGCAGCGGGGATATGTATGCCGGACTGAATGACGAAGAAAAGGCAGCCCTGGAAGAAGTAACCAAAATGGGCTTTCCCCCCAAATCATGGTACGGATACAAGGATATGGGTATTCACGGCTTTCTGGTTTTATACCAGGGAGTCGTGGCCGCCGACAGAACCTATTTCACCGAAGATTTCTGGAACAAAGAGGGATATTTGGGTGCAAATTCTCCCGAATCCCTTCGGAAAGCCCGTTTACAGAAGCAGTCTAAAATTAAGGCTTTGATTAATATCGACCAAGGCGTTGCCCAGGGATTGACGGAACCACTTTCCGAAACGGATCGCGGTTCGGCAGACAATGCATGGAAAAGTTTGGGAGGCAGTGGAGAAGGAATGCCGGTTGCTTTTCAGTTGGAAGACGGGATACCGGATGTGGATTTCCTGGGAGGCGATTTGATTCTGCTGAGTGGCGAGGCCAAAGGCGCCTCCCTGCAAATCACGAAAGTGGAGGGAGATAAAGTTGTTCTGGGGCCGAACGCAGCCGGTATCCTTGTAAAAATTAAATCCGGAGATGCCGTGCAAGTTGACAACTCCAATTTCCTTGCCGTACAGACATATCACCGTCATCAGGCGCCAAGTAGAGATTATTATGTATGGGATCAGTTCCGCGACGAAAACGGCAATCCCATCTATCCGCAACGCCCTATGCAGTTAGGCCCGCTGTTCACGCAAAGCGCCGCCGGTTGCCTGCCTTCGGGCAAAATTAATGGCAAAATGATTGTTTTGTGCTCACTGTTAGACAGGGAAGCTCTACCTTGGCAGGGCGACTGGTACCGCAGCAAAGTAAAATCGTTTTTGGGCGACGCTACCGATGACAATTTTCGCCTGTGGTACACGGAAAACGCCCTGCATGGAGATGTAGCCAATCAACTTGACGATGTTACACACGCGGTTAGTTACAAAGGGGTATTGCAGCAGGCCCTGCTTGATTTGAGCGCTTGGGTCGAAAAGGGAATTGCTCCCGCAGCAACAACCAATTACCGGATAGAAGACGGTCAGGTCGTTATACCGGCTACGGCCGATGAGCGCAAAGGTATTCAGCCGGTTGTCCGTGCAACGGCCAATGGCAGCAAACGCGCCGACATTTTTGCCGGCGAGACGGTCACATTTAAAACTACAGTTGATATACCAAAAGGTACGGGACAACTGGTTTTGGCGGAATGGTATTTCGACGGTTCAAAAACATACACCCATACCGTAGACCTGTCCATGGCAAAGACAACAGACGACGGTGAACATATTGAATTTACCGCAACACATACCTTCTCCGATCCGGGCGTATATTTCCCGGCCGTGCGTGTCGCTTCACAAAGGAACGGCGACAAGGGAACTCCTTATACCCGTATCCGGAATCTGGACAGAGTGAGAGTAGTGGTGAATAAACGAACAGAAAAAAATTTCTTAAACAGATAAATATGAGATATTTTAAATGCGCTGTTTTATTTCTATGCGCTGCCTTTTTCAGTAATTGTCTGAATGCGCAGGGTAATTTGGCAGGCGCACATTTTGATTTCGAATCGACAGATTCTTCCTTCACGGAACCGTATATTGATATTGACGAATGGCGCGACACGCCGGTCCGCCACCGGTACATACACGGAGGCTTTAGGGATAATAATACGCGGTTTTCGTTCTACTTTCCTCCGAAAGAGCGGTACGAAGGACGGTTTTATCAGTACATCACGCCGGCTCCCGATAGCGAAACCTTGTCTCAGAACGCCACGGGAGAGTATGATGTAATAGGTTTCTCCATCACCCACGGCGCCTATTTCATCGAAACAAACGGAGGAGGAAGAATAGACTTTACCCGGCCGCAACAACAACAGGATCCGACGATAGGCGCTTATCGCGCCAACGCCGCGTCCGCCGTATTTTCGAGAGTTGTTGCAAAAGAACTCTACGGAGGCAGGTGTCCTTACGGCTATGCTTTTGGCGGCAGCGGCGGCGCTTACCGTACCATTGGCGGGATGGAAAATACCGTCGGCGTGTGGGACGGAGTGGTTCCCTTTGTTCCCGGTTCTCCGGTGGCGATTCCGAATATGTTTTCCGTTCGTATGCATGCCATGCGTGTGTTGAAAAATAAATTCCCGCAAATTGTCGATGCGATCGAACCCGGTGGCAGCGGGGATATGTATGCCGGACTGAACGACGAAGAAAAGGCTGCCTTGGAGGAAGTAACCAAAATGGGGTTTCCCCCAAAATCATGGTTTGGATATAAGAATATGGATATTAATGCCTTTCCGGTTTTATACCAGGGAGTCATGGCTGCCGACAGGACCTATTTCACCGAAGATTTCTGGAACAAAGAGGGATATTTGGGAGCAAATCCTCCCGAATCCCTTCGGAAAGCCCGCTTACAGAAGCAGTCTAAAATTAAGGCGTCAATTAATATGGACAAAGGCGTCGCCATGGGATTGACAGAACCTGTTCCGGAAAGCTATCGCGGTTCGGTGGACAAATCCTGGAAAAGTATGGGTGGCAGCGAAGAAGGTATGCCGGTCGCTTTTCAACTGGAAGACGGGATGCCGGACGTGGATTTTCTGGGAGGCGATTTGATTCTGCTGAGCGGCGAAGCCAAAGGCCTCTCCCTGCAAATTACAAAAGTGGAGGGAGATAAAGTTGTTTTAGGGCCGAATGCATTCGATATACTTGTGAAAATTAAACCTGGGGATGCCGTGCGGGTCGACAACTCCAATTTCCTTGCCGCACAGACGTATCACCGTCATCAGGTTCCGCCGGATAGGGAATATCATGTGTGGGATCAGTTCCACGATGAAAAGGGCAATCCCATCTATCCGCAACGCCCCGTACAGTTAGGCCCGATATTTACGCAAAGCGCCGCCGGTTGCCTGCCTTCGGGGAAGGTGAACGGTAAGATGATCGTTTTATGCTCACTGCTGGACAGGGAGGCCTTACCCTGGCAGGGCGACTGGTACCATAGCAAAATAAAAGCGTTTTTGGGCGACGGGATGGATGACGGTTTTCGCTTGTGGTACACGGAAAACGCCCTGCATGGATACGTAGTCGATCATGAAGAGAGTACGCACGTCATCAGCTATGTCGGCATACTGCAACAGGCCCTACTCGATTTGAGCGCCTGGGTAGAAAAGGGAATCGCCCCCGCGGCGACAACCAACTACCGTATAGAAGACGGTCAGGTCGCTATACCGGCTACGGCCGATGAGCGAAAAGGCATTCAGCCGGTTGTTCGTGCAACAGCCAATGGCAGCAAACGCGTCGATATTGCTGCCGGCGAGACGGTCACATTTAAAGCTGTAGTTGATATTCCGGAAAAGATGGGACAGTTGGTTTTGGCGGAATGGGATTTCGACGGTTCAAAAACGTACGCCCATACCGTAGACCTGTCCGGGGCAAAGGTTACAGCCGACGGTGAACACGTCGAATTTACCACAACCTGTACCTTCTCCGAGCCGGGCGTATATTTCCCGACCGTGCGTGTTGCTTCACAAAGGAACGGCGATAGGGAAACCCCTTATGCCCGTATACTGAACTTAGACAGGGTAAGAGTGGTCGTCGACGGTAGGAAGAATTGAAAATAGACACGGAAGTTTTGCAGAAAGCCATTGAAAATTATCTGAAATGGAAATTATATGTTCACTGCTGATTCTTAATTCTTAAAGTTATGATACTAACCAACAATTACATATTAGCCCTTCTCTGCTGCGTTTACTGTTGCATCTGCTGGGGATCATGGGCAAATACACAGAAAATGGTTGCAGTTAAGAAATGGAGTTTTGAACTGTTCTACTGGGATCTCACAATCGGTCTGTTTCTGACGGCAACTCTCGCCGCACTGACGCTGGGCAGTTTGGGCCATGACGGACGGACTTTCTTTGAGGATATGGCCGTTATGAATTGGTCGAGTATCCGGTATGCACTTTTAGGTGGTATCGTGTGGAATTTTGGGAATATATTCCTGACCGCAGCCATTGCTGTGGCAGGCATGTCAATAGGTTTTCCTATCGGTGGTGGATTGGCATGGATTGGCGGGATTGTATTCAATTATCTCCTGATAACCTTAGCCGGACAGGTATATCCAGGTAATCCTATTCTGCTATGGGCAGGCGTAGCCATCATAATTGCTGCCATCTTTATATGCGGTAAGCTATATGGGAAGAAGTCAACCGGCAAAGCATCAACGTCTAAAAAAGGTATTTTACTGGCAATTGTGGCTGGTTTGGCTTTCATGTTCTTCTACGGACTGGTGGTTAAATCGATTGACCCGCACTATGTAATGGGTGGAACAGGCACATTGGGTCCTTATACGGGTGTATTTTTCTTTGCCGCAGGCGTTCTGATCACTACTCCTGTTTTCAACACTATTGCCATGAAATATCCCGTGCAGGGAGGGAGAATAACCATGAAGGATTATTTTTTCGGTGATATTCGTACTCACCTGACAGGTATATTGGGAGGTTTTATCTGGATGAGCGGCATGGCAATCAGTTTTATGGGAGCCGGCGCGGCCAATCCGGCTATTGCGTATGCACTAAGCAATGCTGCTCCGGTTGTTGCCATGATATGGGGTGTATTTGTGTGGAAAGAGTTTAAAGGCACTCCGCGAGGAACCGTGAAATGGATAACTGCTATGTTTTTGTTGTTTGTAGCAGGTTTAGTATGTATCACTTTGTCAAACTAAGCAATCCGGCGAGCCGGTGTCGGTGACAAGAGATCAGCCGGTCTGATAGCTATCGTGTCCTTACACGGCAAATACTCCGTTGAAACCATCCGGTCTGCTTGGCCCTGTTGCAATAATTAAAAAAATAACACTAAACAGTAAAATTGTAAAATAAATAATGCATGATTTAATATGAAAAGAATCTTATTGTTATTGTTTTTTTCAGCTTCCGTAATGTTGGGAGCTTATAGAAGTTATGCCGGTCAGATGGCGAAACCTCGCGTCATTGCAATGACCGACGGTGAAGTGGACGACCAGTGTTCTATGATACGCTTCCTGCTTCACTCCAACGATATGGATGTAGCGGCCATCATACAAACCAATTCCGTTTTTCAACGGGGCGGATGGAGCAAAACCGGATGGATAGAAAAGCAGCTCGACGCTTATGAGAAAGTGCATCCGAACCTGATTGTACACGACCCTTCTTATCCCACCGCAGAAGAGTTAAGAAGCAAACTCTTCCTCGGTGACGAAGATTCTACACACATCGTAGTAGATACGGAAGTGATCCGCCACATACCGGGAGTGAAACCAATGATAGACCCAACCAACTGGCCTGATACTCCCGGTTCCGACAAGATCGTGGAAACTCTTTTGGAAAAAGATCCGCGTAAAGTCTATATCCAGGCGTGGGGAGGCGGTAATACGGCAGCTAAAGCCTTTCAAAAGTTGAAAGTTCAGCATCCTTCCGATTACGAGCGTGCTGTGAAGAAAGCGGTGATGTATAACATCTGGTATCAGGACGGTGCAGGAAATTATATCGAAACCTCTCATCCTGACGTTACTATGCTTGTGTCCTATCACTTCAGCGGCACATGGGATTACGGCAGCCAACGCTATACTGATGGTTTTGCCGACAAGTATTTACACAATAGTCATGGCCCGCTGGCGGCCCTTTATCCACAGGATTACGTTAGTGAAGGCGATTCGCCCGCGTTTCTATATACGCTTGGTTGTGGCCTGCGCGGGTACGAAGACCCTACCTATGGTGGATGGGGAGGACAATTCTATAGAGTAAACGGCTTGAAGAATGTCTATCGCGACGTGGATCGTGGCAGTTACTTACGATGGGTTGAGGTTGCTAACCGTGATTTTGAATCCAGACTGCAATGGTGTATATCGGATAAGTTCGCAGATGCCAATCACAAACCTGTGATTTCCGTACAAGGAGGAGTGGAAAAAAGGGCGAAAGCCGGTGAAACAGTAACACTCGATGCTTACATTACAGAGCCTGACCCGCTGGATATTGATGCGCTTTGGGCTAAATATGCCGCCCTTTACGAACAATTAGGCTTTAATAAGGAACGTTTCGCCGAAATAGCTCCACACCGTTTCCCTAAATATAATGCTTTCTGGTGGCAATATAAGGAGGCGGGAACATACAACGGGTATGTTGATATTACTGCCGTCGACTCCGGCAAATGCAGTTTTGTAGCTCCCCGGGTTGATAAACCGGAGACCCTGCATCTGATTCTTGAAGTCACGGATAAAGGCTCTCCGGCTTTGACGGCTTTCGCACGGGTTATTGTTACCATATTCCCAATAGATAATAGAAACAAATAATAAAGAATGTTATGTTGAAAAAAGTATTACTTATGGCTCTCCTTTTCCTGTCAGGCAATTCTGTTCAGGCTACTGAGAGGATGCAATCTTTGCTAACAGATGAGTGGAAAGCACGCTGGATTACCTTACCCGGGGCGGAACCAAACGGATACGGCGTTTATTATTTCCGCAAAAGTTTCGATTTGAATACAATTCCCGGTTCGTTCCCTGTATTGCTCTCGGCAGACAACCGGTATAAGCTGTTCGTTAACGAGCAATTGGTTTCTATGGGACCTGCACGGGGTGACTTGTGGCATTGGAATTACGAAACCATCGATTTGAAGTCATATCTGAGAGCCGGGCGCAATGTCGTTGCCGCTGTGGTATGGAACGAAGGCGCCGACAAGGCAGAAGCCAATGTTTCGTTCCGTACAGGCTTTATCATGCAGGGAGCATCTTCCGAAGCCGAAGTACTGAATACGGATGATACCTGGAAATGTATAAAAGATAAGGGCTATGCTCCGGTAAAAGTGGTAATACCCGAGTACTACGTGGCCGGGCCGGGTGAACTGTTGGATATGCGGCAATATGTGTCAGGATGGAATAAAACTGAATTGGACGATAGCAATTGGGTGTTGGCCGAAGCCATCGTAGCGGGTACTCCCAAGAACCGCACGGGCTTCGCATTCACGATAGGCTGGAAACTCCAGCCCTCGCCTCTACCTCAGATGGAATTAAAGAAAGAGAGGCTACAGGCATTGAGAAGCAGTAAAGGCGTCAAAGCGCCAAAGGGTTTTCCCATTAGTAGCATTAAGGTTACGATACCGGCGCATACCAAAGTCGAAATGATCTTAGACCAGACGTACTTAACGAATGCCTACTTCACGGTTCAGTTCAGCAAAGGAGCCGACAGCCGGATTGCATTAGGCTATCAGGAAAGCCTTTTCAATCAATATCCGTCGAAAGGGAATCGCAATGACATTGAAGGAAAACTCTTCGTAGGAAGAAAAGACAGTATTATCTCCAATGGGAACGAGGGACAGGAGTTTACAACACTTTCGTGGAGAACATACCGTTATGTATTGCTGGACATTGAAACCGGCAATGAGCCTTTGGTTCTGGACGATATTTACGGAACTTTCACCGGTTTTCCTTTCGAACGGAAAGCGCAGTTTAACACGCAAGATGCCGGGCTGAACGCAATATTCGATATAGGATGGCGTACAGCCCGCCTGTGTGCGGTAGAAACGTATATGGATTGTCCATATTATGAGCAATTGCAATATTTGGGCGACGCGCGCATACAAGCCTTGGTATCACTTTACAACAGCGGCGATGATCGTTTGGTGAAGAACTTCTTGAATCTTACAGATTGGTCGCGCCAACCGGAAGGTATTACGATGAGCCGTTATCCGACAACAGGAGAGCAATTCATCCCCCCGTTTGCCCTGTGGTATATCTGCTCATTGCATGACTATTTTATGTACGGAAGTGATGTAGAGTTCGTACGCCACAAGTTGCCGGGCGTACGGATGATCCTGGATTATTTTGCCCGTTTCCAGCAGGAAGACGGTTCGCTGAAGGATCTGCCTTGGTGGAACTTTACAGACTGGGTGTACGTTGAAGGCTGGGACTTTGGTGTGGCATTGCAGGGCAAGGACGGCAGTTCGGCATTGATGGATTTTCAGTTGTTGTGGGCATACCAGGTTGCTGCCGACATGGAAAAGACGCTGGGCATGAATGATTTCGCCGAGCGCTGCGATGGGGCGGCCAAGAAGCTGAAAGAGACGATCCAAAAGAGATATTGGGATGAGGCGCGAGGATTATTTAGTAACAATTCGGATAAGGTATTTTTCTCCCAACACGCCAACTCACTGGCCATTCTAACCGGAGTGGTTAAAGACGATGCCGCCCGGCAAATAGCCGGGAAACTGCTGGCCGACAACACACTGGCGCCAGCTTCCGTTTACTTCAAATACTATCTGCATCAAGCGCTGAACAGGGCGGGGTTGGGCAACGACTATCTTAACTGGCTGGACATCTGGAAGCAAAACATAAGTTTGGGACTGACGACCTGGGCGGAAACTTCTGATTTAGACAAAACGAGATCCGATTGTCATGCTTGGGGATCAAGCCCTAACATCGAATTTTTCCGCATCGTGCTGGGCATTGACAGCGAAGCACCGCAATTCGGCAAGATAAAGATAGAGCCTCACCTTGGCGACATCAAAAGGATTGGCGGAGAGATGCCGCATCCGGCCGGTACGATCAAAGTGGAATATGAGGTAACAGCTAAAGGCTTAAAAGCACATATTGTACTGCCGCAGAACACCTCGGGACGCTTCGTTTGGAAAGGAAAGACCTATACGTTGAATGCGGGAGAGAATAAATTCCTTCTATGATGATCGGTATGGCAAGACAAAACTTGCCGCTTGCTAACATATACTTGGACATATAGAAATATGCTCATCTATAAGCGAAAAGATATACCGTGGCAAGCTGTTACTTATCTTTTCATAGCTATGAAAAGACCTTTTCACGATCGTGAAAAGGTAAACGATAGCTTGCCGAGTAGAATAGAGTACAGTGCCAAGGTATAAGAAGAGAAGAGTAATCATACAATATGCTAACATTTACGTATGTAAACGCTAATATGAAATAACAAGAATGAACAAGAGAATATTATGAAGAAAAACTCACTTGCAATCATAAACTTTACATTTGCAGCTTTAATGCTGACGGGATGTAATGTAGGTACGCCGCAACTCGGAAAATCCTTGTTGGAAGATGTCGTAGCCGCCATGACAGTCGAAGAAAAAGCAGATTTATTAGTCGGCAGCTTGTCGCGTGCAAGAACGGACACTGCCGTGATAGTCGGCATAAAAGAAGTAATTCCGGGCGCCGCGGGAACAAGTAATGCCGTAGAGCGATTAGGAATTCCGAATATTGTTTTTGCCGATGGCCCT
>JAISXD010000040.1 GCA_031270665.1 Tannerellaceae bacterium
AAATCAATATGCCAAAAAACAAAGACATTTTACGTAAAACTTTAATCATGGAACGGCATAAGCGTATCGCTCCACTTTTCAATGATGAGTTTTGGGTGACACGTTGACGAAGTCAGGAAAGACGGCATATCCGGTGCAAAAAGCCGCGCGGAAACCGCCCGTTTCTGCGCAGAAATCGTTCGTTTCTGTGCAGAAGTTGTTCGTTTCTGTGCAGAACTCACCCGTTTCTGTGCGGAAATTGCCTGTTTCTGTGCGGCACTTGCCTGTTTCTGCGCGGCACTTGCCTGTTTCTGTGCGGAAGTTGCCCGTTTCTGCGCGGCACTCGTTCGTTTCTGCGCGGAAACTGCCTGTTTCTGCGCGGAAAATGGCTGTTTCCGAAGGGCATTCCGCCCGGAACAGGCCGCTTTCAGCTTATTGTTTCAGCTTATTTTTCTTTTCCAGACAAGAAAGACGGCAAAGGTTGCCAGGGTGACAGCCAAACCTGACAGTTGGGAGATATGTGCCGGCAAGCCTAAGCCTTCGGGGGCTATAAATAGGTAGGTGGCACATACGGCCGTCATAAATAAGGCGGGCGCTAAGGTCAGGATGTATCGTTTTTTGTTTACTGCCAGGTAAACGGTCAGCGCCCAAAGGGTAAAGACGGCAAGCGTTTGGTTTACCCAGGCAAAATAGCGCCAGATAATGGAGAAGTCTATTTGCAGGATAAGGAAACCTGCCACGAACAGGGGGATGGAAATAAACAGCCGTTTACGTATGGGTTTCTGGTCTATCCTCAGGAAATCCGCTACTATCAGGCGGGCCGAACGGAAAGCGGTGTCGCCAGAGGTAATCGGAGCGGCAATAACGCCCAGCACGGCCAGAAAGCCTCCGGCAACGCCCAGCCATTCTTTCGTAATACGGTCTACCACTATCGCGGCGTTATCGTTGCCCGAACCGGCGGCAAAAAGAGCGGAACCTTCTTCGGTATGGAAAAAGTAGGTGGCGGCGGCGGCCCAGACCAACGCTACGATTCCTTCGGCAATCATCGCGCCGTAAAAGACGGGCCTTCCATGTTTTTCGTTTTTCAGGCAACGGGCCATCAGGGGGCTTTGCGTAGCATGAAAGCCCGAAATAGCGCCGCAGGCGATTGAAACAAACATCATGGGGAATACGGGGAACCCTTCCGGATGCGTATTCTGTAAACCGCCGGTCAGTTCGGGAAGCGCCGGGTGGCGGTAAACGAGCATGACAAGTATCCCCACAGCCATGAAAAGTAAAGCCGCGGCAAAAACGGGATAGATCCGCCCTATTATTTTATCTACCGGAAGCAGCGTGGCGATAACATAATAGGCGAATACGACAGTGGCCCAAAAGGTTATATCCAGGTTCTCCGGCGTAAGTTTGGCCAGCAGTCCGGCCGGGCCGGCAACGAACACGGCGCCTACCAGTACCATCAGCAGCAGGGTAAACCCGCGCATTAATTGCTTGAAGTTCTTCCCCAGATAACGCCCTGTCAGTTCCGGCAGGCTTTCTCCGCCATTACGTAGCGACAGCATCCCTGACAGGAAATCGTGCGTAGCCCCGGCAAAAATACTGCCCAATACAATCCAGATAAAAGAAGAAACGCCGAATTTGGCGCCCATTATCGCTCCGAAAATGGGGCCTAACCCGGCAATATTAAGAAATTGAATCATAAATACTTTCCACGTGGGCATGGGGATATAATCTACTCCGTCGCGCATGGAAAAAGCGGGCGTTTGCCTGTCCGGGGAAATAACAAACGCGCGCTCTACAAACCTGCCATAAATAAAATATCCGGCCAAAAGGCAGGCCAGGCAACAAAGGAATGTAATCATTTAGCCGAGTAGTTTTTTTACCGTCTCGGATATCATGCGCCCGTCGGCTTTACCGGCCAGCGCTTTGGTGGCCGCGCCCATTACTTTGCCCATGTCTTTCGGCCCTTCGGCTCCTGTGCGGGTGATGATTTCCTTCAAGGCCGTTTCCAGCTCTTCTGCCGACAGTTGTTTGGGCAGGTATACTTCAATTGCGGCAACCTCCGCCAATTCGTTTCCGGCTAATTCTTCACGTCCTTGGGCTTTAAATATTTCCGCACTCTCTTTGCGTTGCTTTACCATCTTTTGCAAAATCTTAACGGCTGCTTCATCCGTCAACTCGCCATTTCCTCCTTTGGCCGTTTTGGCTTCCAGAAATTCTTTCTTTATGCCGCGTAAAGCCTGCAGGCGTATCCTGTCCTTTGCCAGCATAGCCGCTTTGATGTCGTCACTTACCTGATCAAATAGATTCATATCTTTTGTTTTATATATATGTTGTTACTTAAGAGAAATAGATTACGTCTCCGTCGGGAGGGGTCTTTTTATTCCCGTTGCCGGAAGAAGGATGGGTGGTATTCCCCCCTATGCCCGGATGTTTCTCGTTAAAGGCCTTATCGCGCATACGGGAGGCGAAATTGACATCCCGTTTGCAGGTGGGATTTTCTTCCAGCAGGTTGATCAGGATATCGTCGTCCAACTCGTTTGCCTGAAGAATGAAAATTTTGCTTTGCATAAAATCCCCATCCCTGCCATAATACGTGTCTTTTAATAGATCAATCTGGTCTGGCGTTGGTTTATCTGGCTCAACTTCCGCCTCATCTTCTTCGGGGAGGCCTTGTATTTTTTCCATCTCGGGGATGTGACTCACGCCAAAGCCGGTAGCTAAGATCGTAAGTTTTACTTTTTTCCCTAACGCATCATCCTCGCATAAACCCCATATAACTTCCAGATCGTCTTTTTCGAAGCTGTCCATAAAAATGGTTATTTCATCCATTTCTTCCGTCAGCATTTCCGCTTCGTTGCTATAGTAAATATTAAACAATATCTTCTTTGCCTTGAATACGTCCGCGTTATTAAGCAGGGGCGAGTTTAATGCATCCCGGAAAGCTATCTGGAAACGCCCTTCCCCTTCGCCGTAGCCATTACTCATAAGAGCTACGCCGCCGTTTTTCAGGGTCCTTTCCACGTCGGCAAAGTCTAAGTTGATAGTACCTTGCACCGTTACTATTTCCGCTATGCTTTTTGCTGCTACCGTCAGGGTGTCGTTCGCTTTGGCAAAAGCTTCTTTCACGCTCATGCGTGCATAATTCTTAATTAATCCCTCATTGTTAATCACCAGCAGCGCATCTACATTCTTCCGCATGGCTTCCACTCCATACAGCGCCTGCCTGATTTTGGCGTCTCTTTCGAACTTGAACGGTATTGTAACGATACCAACGGTAAGGATGCCCATTTCTTTGGCAAACCGGGCAATTACCGGAGCAGCCCCCGTACCGGTGCCTCCCCCCATCCCGGCCGTGATAAACACCATTTTCGTGCCGTCGCTCAGCCTGGCCTTTATTTCCTTTTCGCTGGCCAGGGCGGCTTTCTTTGCTATTTTCGGATTGTTGCCGGCTCCCAGCCCATGCGTAACCGATTCGCCCAGCACTAACTGATCGGGCACATCAGAGCCATTCAAGGCCTGTATATCCGTATTACAAAGCAAAAACGACACATCCCGTATTCCTTCGTGATACATGTGCGTAACGGCATTTCCGCCGCCGCCGCCTACCCCGATTACTTTAATAATCTTCAACCGGTCGCGGGGTAAATCAAACTCTAATATAGACCTATCCATTATTCTTGCGGTTTATTTGTGTTGTTAGTATCCTCTGTTTCTGTATCTTCTTCCCGGTCTTTCTCTTCTACCTCATCATTGAATAAATCATTTGCAAATCCATTTGCCAATCCTTTCACTTTATGAAAGAAACCGGTTTTTTTTTGTGTTTCCTCTACCGGAGGTTTCTCTGTTTTACTCTTTCCTTTTGTTTTTTGTGTTTCCGGCTTTTGTGTTTCCGGCTTCTGTGTTACCGGTTCTTCAACTTCTGCCTTACTTACGGGGGGCGACGCCGGAGGAGGCGTATACGAACAATTCACCGTTCCTCTCAGTAATAAGCCTGCTACTACTCCATACTCCGGTTCAAGGGAGGCATTTGTTTTTTCAAAGAGCGTTTTGTTTACCGATGCATGGCGGACGCTCATTCCAAACCGTTCACGGATGGCTGCATCAAAATTCTTTAAAGAAGCTCCTCCTCCTGTTATAATTATCCCGGCGCTTAGCTTATCAATGGCTCCCGATTCCTTTAAGCGGGCATGTATATTCTCTATTATTTCCTGCAAACGGGCTTTTACAACTTCATTAATTTCGGATGCTTTAATTTGCCGGGGGGCGGCGCCATTCAGGCTGTTTACTTGTACGGGCGAATCATTTTCCTTGTCGGCCGCCGCATCGCCATACACTTTCTTCAGGCGTTCGGCTTCCGTTTCTACCACATGTAAGCAGGTGAGGTCTCTCGTAATCAACCGGCTTCCTAACGGAATCGTACATAAACCGGTCAATTGTTTATTTTTGAATATCGTAAGCGATGCTACTCCCGCTCCAAAATCAAGCAAAGCGCATCCTAACTCTTTATCGGTTCCACTTAACACGACGTCCGCCAAAGCAAGGGGCGAAACAAATATGCCCGGAATCTCTATTCTGGCGCGCTCTGCTATCGTATAAATACGTTGCTTTAAAGAAGGGCGGCACACAATTAGTTTATAACGCGCTTCTATATGCGAACAGGGAATACCTATGGGGTCAATCTCGTGATTACCGTCCAGATAAAACGCAGGAGGAACGATAGACAATACTTCCAGCCCGTCCGGTTTGAAAGTCCGGCATTCTTCGTAAAGGGCGTCTGTCGTTTCTTTCTTTACTTCGCCGTCGGCGCTTAGCGATCTCGTAACCACATGGTCTATGGAGCGTACCGATTGTCCGCCTACGCCTATATATACTTTTCTTATCTGTATTCCCGGCACCTTGTTGGCTAATTTCCGGATAAGTATGGTTACCCGTTGGGTTGTGTCCGCTACATTATATATAGCGCCCCTCCGGATGCAGCCGGCGGAACTTTCCGTTTCGCAGGCGATAACCGTAAATGCACCCGTAAGGCTTCTCGTACCTATAATACCTTTTATACAGGACGTCCCTAAGTCAATCGCCACGATGTAGTTTATCATATCTGTTTCGTTTTTTTTGTGCAAACAATCTGATCCTTGAATTTCAAATTAATGATGCTATATTTCTCCCAACCCACTTTAGGGATGGCCTGTTCATAAAAGAGTTGCAAATTAGTTAATTTCTCCCGAAAATCATCCAATGTACCCACAAAGATACGATGGTTTCCTACACGGGGAATCAGTACAACTTCCTTGTTCGGGTAAACATATATTTGCTCTATCTGACTATTCCAGAACTCATTCTTATGCAAAAATAATGCAAAATCATATAACTTGGTTGTTGCAAGTCCTTTTTCAACAAATCCGCTGGCAACGGGGACGTAAGCCACATACCGCCGGCTAACCGGCATTGTGCTTCCTTTGCTGTCTACATAAAAATTCCCTCTGGCGCCCATCACACGCAAAATAGGCATTTTTTGCTTTACTTCCAACTGAATGGTGCCCGAAGGCGTTTTATACGCTTCTACATCGGCTATCATTTCATTTTTCAGCAATTCGGTTTCTATCTTATGCGTATTGATGGCATTCATCGGTTGCCCTATCGGATTAAGTTTGGCTTGTTTTAATAAGGAGATCAAATCGCCGGTGGTAACGAAATGTTCCTCTAAACTATCTTTTACCACTACCACCAAATCATGGCAGGCGGCGTCTTGCCTGGTGTCTTTGAAAAAGATAAAAGCAAACAAAACGTAACAGGAAAGCAGAAATGCTGCAATTATTGAAATTATTCGGAGGCCCACTTCTCTAAAATTTGTTTTACAGGTTCAACCAACCGGTCGATATCGCCGGCTCCAAGCATTAATACAACTTCGTATTTTCCGGAAGCCATTACCTCCGGCAATTGTTCTTTACTGCATAGCCTTTTATCCGGAACGCTCGCCTTATCAAGGATGACCCGGGAACTGATGCCCGGAATCGGTTCTTCGCGGGCGGGATAAATATCCAGCAGGATCAACTCGTCCAACAGGGAAAGGCTTGATGCAAACTCATCCGCAAAGTCCCGTGTGCGGGAATATAAATGAGGCTGGAAAACACCCGTCAGTTTCTTGTCCGGATATAATGCCTTTACGGATAAGATACTTTCTTTCAACTCTTCCGGATGATGGGCATAATCATCAATCAAGACGATATGGCTATTCTTCAACCGGAAATCAAAACGCCGTTCGGGGCCTTGAAAAGAAGCCATGCCTCTTTTTATCTCTTCTTCCGTTACGCCATTAAGCCAGGCTATAGCCATAGCGGCCACACCGTTCTCAATATTCACTTTCACGGGGACTCCTAACCGGATGTCGGCCATACGGAAACCGGGGCCGGCAAAATCAAAATAAAGCTCTCCGTTTCCGATACGGATACGATCCGCATAAAAATCGGCTTTGTCCGTATCCGTACCGGAATAGGTATATAGCGTAGCTCCGGATACCAGTCGGGGCGTTAAGGCGATACCCTTTTTCATCATTAAGCATCCGTCCGGGCGTATCAAAGAGGTAAAATGTTCAAAACTTTCCCGGTAAGCTGCCGGCGTTCCATAAATATCCAGATGATCCGGATCGGCAGAGGTAATTACGGCCATATAGGGATGCAGCCAATGAAAAGAACGGTCGAACTCATCCGCTTCAATGACTGTAAGGGTGCTGGTATCCGAAAGCATCAGGTTGCTGTTGTAATTCTTCAGTATTCCCCCCAAGAAAGCATTGCAGCCTACATGCGATTGTTTCAGCAAGTGGGCAATCATTGATGAAGTGGTCGTTTTCCCATGTGTTCCGGCAATACATAACCCTTCGGACGACCGGGTGATCTCTCCAAGAACCTGCGCCCGCTTCATCACTTCGAAGCCATTGTTCCGAAACCAGGTAAGTTCCTGATGAGACGCAGGTACGGCAGGCGTATAAACTACTAATGTACGGCCGGGTGAACGAAAAGCTTCCGGTATCAACTGTACGTCATCCTCAAAATGGATAGCCGCTCCTTCCCGGTTCAATGCCTCGGTTAAGCCGGAAGAAACCCGGTCATAGCCGGCAACCTGTTTCCCTTTTGCAAGGAAGTAGCGAATCAGGGCGCTCATCCCAATCCCGCCTGCGCCCACAAAATAGACAAATGATATATTTCTCAGCTTCATACGCCTTTCTCTATTATTTTTACAATTTCATCCACAATCCGTTCGGCGCTATCCGGTAGAGCCAACGTTCTGATATGTTCGCCCAAACTTGACAGAAGCGCTTCATCCCTTACTATTGCAAGAGCCAGCGAAATCAATTCCTGTTCGGCGTCTCTGTCGGCCACCCAGACAGCCGCTTCTTTACGAACTAAAGCGAGGGCATTTTTCGTTTGATGATCTTCCGCTACATTGGGAGAAGGCACCAGGATTACCGGTTTTCCCAACAGGCAAAGTTCCGATATCGTTCCGGCTCCCGCACGCGAAATCACCAGGTCGGCAGCGGCATAAGCATAATCCATCCGTGTAATAAAGTCGGAACAACGGACAGGAGCGTCTTCATATTTCTCTAAGTCGCCTCTTGCTTCGCTATAATAATACCGCCCTGTCTGCCAGATAAGTTGCACCCCTGCTGCCACTATTCTATCCAGGCAATGCTGTATGCTTCTGTTTATCGTCCGTGCGCCCAAGCTCCCTCCTACGACAAGGATGGTTTTCTTTCCGGGCGAAAGCGAGAAAAAACGGCAGGCTTCCGCTCTTTTTTCAGCCAGGAGCGATACGTCGCCGGCTGTGTCTGATAGCAAGTTCTTCCGCACCGGATTCCCTGTCAGTATTATTTTATCCGAAGGAAAAAACTTCTCCATTCCGTCGTAAGCCACACAGATTGTATGCGCTTTCTTAGCCAGTAATTTATTGGTAACGCCTGCATATGAGTTTTGTTCCTGTATCAGCGTAGGGACTCCCATAGAAGCGGCAACCCGTATGACCGGCCCGCTGGCATATCCGCCTACGCCTATGGCTATATCAGGTTTAAATTCGCGTATTATTTTCTTTGCCAGGCGAAGACTTTTCAGCAAGCGGGTTAACGTTTGTATGTTCTTAAAGAGTTTCGAACGGTCAAATCCGCTGACGGGAAGTCCTACAATTTTATAACCGGCTGCCGGGACACGTTCCATTTCCATTCTGCCTTCCGCTCCGGCAAAAAGGATTTCTGCATCCGGGAAACGTTCCCTGATAGCATTTGCTATGGATATTGCCGGGAAAATATGCCCGCCGGTTCCACCTCCACTTATGATAATCCGATAGGGTTTCATTTCTTTTCTGTAAGGGTTTCAATAGCGGTTAATGACGAATCGTCCGCTATGTCCGTTTCTATCTCCATAAATTCCGGCTGTAAATCAGTTGTTTCTTCTTCCTTTTCATTGCCCATACCTGCACCGAAACGGCTTACGCTTAAAATAATCCCGATGTAAATACATGTAATTACCGTAGAAGTCCCCCCCCTGCTGACTAAAGGCAACGGTTGCCCCGTAACCGGAAGAAGGCCCACAGCTACAGCCATATTGGCAAAAGCCTGGACGATAATCATCAATCCGCATCCTATCACTAAATATTTAGGGAATAGCCTGTCGCATTTACGGGCAATCAACCCGACTCGTACCATCAACGTAATATAAAGGAATAAAACGAAAAATCCGCCTATAATTCCCATTTCTTCAATAATAATCGCATAGATAAAGTCGGAAAACGCCTGCGGCAGAAAATCACGTTGCTGTCCGTGTCCGGGCATCTTTCCCAAAATGCCGCCATTGGCAATGGCTATCTGGGCATGCGATACCTGGTAATTGTCATTCGTTATCTTATACGTGCTGGCGTCTAATGCCGGTTTCTCTACAAAAAAGTTCGTGATACGCTCCTTTGCCGTTGGCAAACGGCGCCCTGTTTGTTTAAGCGTCTCATCAGGAAGGGCGAATAATATCGCTACAAAAAGAGCGCCAAACAATAGTAGGGCGAGCATAAGTAAAGCCATTTTCTTAAAAGGGATCTGTCCGATGAACATCATCAGGTAGCAAATAACAAATAAGATAGCGCTTGTAGAGATATTATCAATAAAGATGAGCCCACAAACAGTGCCGACTCCAATCAATGTATAATTAAACACTTTGTTAATTCCTAATTTCCCTTGTCTGCTTAAAAGGTACGCAACAAACACCACACTGGCTAATTTGGCAATCTCGGAAGGTTGAAAGCTTATGCCGAACAGGCTCAAAAAGCGGTGTGCATCATTGGTTGTTTTTCCTAATAAAGTGGTTATAAGCAGCAATACAGCCGAAACGGGCAACAAAATAATCAAAGCGGAAAAGAAACGGGAAGGCACATTGTGTAAAAGCAGGACAAGTGTAAATCCTGCCAGCAGAAAAGAAGCATGACGTACCACCGGCCCCCAGTAATCTGAGTTTTTATAGGTAAGCGTACTTGTAGCGCTGAATACCTCAATCAGTGAAATCAGGCAAAGAAACATGAATATAATCCATATCACCCGGTCGCCCTTAAATAATTTATTTGCCAATTCCATGCTATTACAAATTAAGCACACAATTCTTAAACTGATTCCCCCGGTCTTCATAGCTGGCAAAAAGGTCGAAACTGGCGCAACAGGGAGACAATAAAACAGTATCCCCTTTCTGAGCCAATCGATAGGCCTTGTCTACAGCCTCCTGTATGGAGCGGGCATCTTCTGTTTTCAACCCTTTTCCATCAAAGAAGGCATGTAATTTGGCATTATCTACGCCTAAGAAAATCAAGGCGCTCACCTTCTCTTTTACCAATTCTTCTATTTCCGAATAATCATTTCCTTTATCTATGCCTCCCAGAATTAAAACTACTTTAGTCGTCATACTTTGCAAGGCATACCAACACGAGTTAACATTGGTGGCTTTCGAATCATTCACATAATCAACGCCTCTTACCCTGGCCACTTTTTCCAGTCGGTGTTCAACCCCTGCAAAGTCGCTCAGGGATGCGCGGATATTTTCATCATGAATATCCATCAGCTTAGCTGTAATGCCTGAGGCCAGCGAATTATACAAGTTGTGCGTGCCTGTCAGGGCTAATAAATCTTGTTCCATAATAAATAAACCCTTTTTTGTGTCAATAACCAATTGTTCTTTTTGTACATATCCTTTGACGCCGTCCTGAGGTTCCAGGGCAAAAGGATAAAGAGTCGCCATAGGTTTTCTTTTAGCAACTTCCCTGATCATTACAGGGTCGTCATTCCAAAAAATAAACGCATCCTTTTCCGTTTGATTTTGTATGATACGGAATTTCGAATCGATATAATTTTGCATTTTGTAATCATAACGGTCTAAATGATCAGGTGTTATATTCAATAATACAGCGATATCGGCCTTAAAACGATACATATTATCCAACTGAAAACTACTCAGTTCTACCACATAGCAGGCATGCGGGCTTTCTGCTACCTGCAAAGCCAGGCTATTTCCCACATTCCCGGCCAGCCCAACGTCAAGGCCTGCCTCTTTAAGGATGTGATACGTCAGCATCGTTGTAGTGGTCTTCCCGTTACTGCCGGTGATGCAAATCATGGTGGCATCCGAATACCGCCCGGCAAATTCTATTTCGGAAATAACAGGTATATCCCTTTTTATCAGTTCTTCTATTACGGGCGCTTTACCGGGTATGCCGGGGCTCTTAATTACTTCCCCGGCAGAAAACAGTTCGCCTTCCGTATGGCGTCCTTCCTCCCAGCGGATACCTCTGCTATCCAACATCTCTTTGTATTTCGGTTTGATAACAGACGAATCGGAAACAAACACATCATACCCTTTCGCTTTCGCCAGAATAGCAGCTCCGGTTCCACTCTCTCCGGCTCCTAATATTATAATCCGTTCTTTCATTACCTCATCTTCAGGGTTACAATTGTTATAGCAGCTAAAATAATTCCTATCAACCAGAACCGGACTACGATCTTCGACTCGGGTACAATATTAAACGGCTTCTGTATGATTGCATTTATCCCCGCATTCCCCGCCCTCTGGAAATGGTGGTGCAAAGGCGTCATTTTAAATACACGCTTACCTGTTCCATATCTTTTCTTTGTATATTTAAAATAAAATACCTGAATCATTACAGATACATTTTCGGCAAGAAATATTCCACAGAGTATAGGAATCAATAACTCTTTACGTATAATAATAGCAAACACGGCAATGATACCTCCCAGCGTAAGGCTGCCGGTGTCACCCATAAAAACTTGGGCCGGATAGGAATTATACCAGAGAAAGCCAATCGCTGCCCCAATAAGAGCCGCAGCAAAAACCACCAGTTCCTGCGCTCCGGGAATGAACATGATGTTCAGGAAAGAAGCAAACTCAGCGTGCGACGACATATAGGCCAATATCCCCAAAGCAACCCCGATGATGGCCGAACTCCCGGCCGCCAAACCATCTAACCCATCCGTCAGATTAGATCCATTCGATACGGCTGTCACAATAAAAATAACAATCACAATAAAAATCGCCCAGGTTACTTCGGTTTTGTACTTACCTGCCCAACCGGCTAACAACGCATAATCGAAATTATTATTCTTGAGGAAAGGAATGGTTGTTTTGGTAGATTTGGTTTCTACCGGATGGAGATTCACCGATTCTACTGTGTTATTTTCTTCATTGAACACTTCGATATTCTCACGGATTACAACGTCTGGGTTCATATACAAGACGACCCCGACAATGAATCCAAGCCCTACCTGCCCGATTATCTTAAACCGTCCCTGCAGACCATCCTTGTTTTTACGGAATACCTTAATATAATCGTCCGCAAACCCGATACACCCCAGCCAGAGCGTTGTAATGATCATCAGGATAAGATAGATATTATCCAAACGGGTGCAAAGCAAAACAGGCACAAGGATAGCAATAATAATGATAATTCCTCCCATGGTAGGCGTCCCTTTTTTATTCATTTGCCCTTCCAGCCCCAATTCGCGGACCGTCTCACCTATTTGTAACTGTTGCAACTTGTTTATAATACGCCGCCCTATCGCCGTAGATATGAAAAGAGATAAAATCAACGCTAACCCCGAGCGGAAAGAAATGTATTTAAACACGCCCGCTCCGGGAAAATCCAACTGGTCTAAATAGGTAAAAAGATAATATAACATAGTGTGCGTTTATCGTTGTTGGGTTACAAATATTTCTCTTAGTTTCTCTCTGTCGTCAAAAGGATGTTTTACGCCTTTTATTTCCTGGTAATCTTCATGCCCTTTGCCGGCAACGAGGATCACATCTCCTTTTTTAGCTAAAACCGTTGCCGTCTTAATTGCCTGGGTGCGGTCCGTAATACATAATGTACGTGCTAAATCTTTATCCGTTAGTCCCGCTACCATATCGTTTATGATATCGTCCGGTTCTTCAAAGCGGGGATTGTCTGCGGTTAAAATTACCTGGTCGCTCAAACGCGCCGCCTCTTGCGCCATGATCGGACGTTTTCCTTTATCCCGGTTTCCACCGGCGCCTGCTACCGTGATAATACGTCCTTTGTTACCCAATACTTCGCGAATACTATTCAGTACATTCACCAAAGCGTCTGGCGTATGGGCATAATCTACAATGGCCGTGTAACCGAGCGGAGACGGGATCGTTTCAAATCTTCCGGATACGGAATGAAGCGTACTAAGCGCTACTAATATTTCTTCCGGTTCCTTCTCTAAAGCCACAGCCGCACCATAAACAGCCAACAGGTTATACGCATTAAAACGCCCTACAAAAGGAACCGTTACTTCCTTCCCATTTATTAATAAGTCTGTTCCCTCAAAATGAGACTCCAATATCTTTCCTTTAAAATCAGCCATCGTCCGGAGAGAATACGTCTGTTTTTTAGCCGCCGTATTCTGTAGCATAACCAATCCCGCCTTATCATCTATATTGGCGAGGGCAAAAGCCGTAACCGGCAGATCGTCAAAAAACAGTTTTTTGGCTTTCAGGTAATTTTCTACGGTTTTATGATAGTCTAAATGGTCGCGCGTAAGGTTTGTGAAAATTCCGCCGTCGAATGACAGCCCGCTTATACGTTTCTGGTCTATCGCATGGGAGCTCACTTCCATAAAGGCATATTCGCATCCGGCGTCTACCATTTCGGCCAATAATCGTTGTAACGTAATCGGATCAGGCGTTGTATGATCTGCCGGAACGGCTTTCTCATTTATATAATTACAAACCGTTGACAACAAACCGGCTTTGTGTCCCATTTTCCGGAACATCTCGTAAAGCAATGTGGCAATCGTTGTTTTCCCATTCGTACCTGTAACGCCTACTAAGATTAATTTATCCGACGGATAGTCATACCATGTAGCCATTAATTTCCCTAAAACATCAGCCGAATTCTTTACTACGATAAAAATCGTTTTTTCTTTAAGCGCTTCGGGAACTTCTTCACAAACGACAGCTACAGCGCCCTTGGCAATAGCGCTTTCTATATAAGCATGCCCGTCGGTGGCCGTACCGCGTACGGCTACAAACAATGAGCCGTTTTCTGTTTTACGCGAATCGGATTGTATATTGGTTATTTCAGGATTATCCATTTCGCCTGTATCCTGAACGCCTAATGATTCAATCAGTGTTTTTAGTTTCATCGTTTTATTGTAATGTTATTGTAATTGTTTGTCCTTTCTGCGCTTGCGCCCCGGATTGAACAGACTGCCTGACAACCCGTCCCAAACCGGTAAGCTCTACTTTCAATCCGGCGTCTTCCAACAGATAAACCGCATCTTTAGCGCCCATACCAACTACATGGGGAACGAGCCCTTGCCGTACATTTATATTATCTAATTCTATCCGGTCGTCATTTGCTTTTGCCAGCGCCCAGGGAGATTTGATATGATTCGGCGTTGCTTTGATATCTAATTTCCGCAATACTTGTCGCAAAGCCTGCATGTTGCCCGCCTTAGGCGTTGGAACAGGGACGGCAAGCGAGTCAACCTCAACCTCGCGAATATCATACCGCATCCGGTTGGCGCTGATCTTCTCGGCGATCGATTTTACAACAGCCCCCGACATAGTCCCGCCGGAAGGATATCCAATCCGGGGGCGGCGTATAAGAACCATGCAAGAGAACTCAGGGTTGTCTGCCGGAAAATACCCGGCAAAAGAAACCTGATGCCCACTACCCTGATAGCTGCCTCCTTCGGCAATTTGCGCCGTACCGGTCTTACCGGCTATCCGAATGGCGTTGGAATGAGCCGGTTTTCCTGTTCCCTTTTCTACAACTCCTTCCAGCATACCTTGTATAATACGCAATGTCCTATCCGAACAAATCGAAGATTTAACAACTTCTGTGGAAAAGCGATGAACAACCTCTCCGTTCTTTGCGATTTCTTTTACAAATATCGGGCGAAGCATTTTACCGTCATTCGCGATAGCGTTGAAGAAGTTGAGCGTATAGATAGGAGGAATCTGGGTTTCATAGCCAAACGACATCCAGGGCAAAGCGGTTGCCGACCAATTCGACTTTGTTTTATCCGGCATACGGATAACGGAATACCCGGCTCCGGGTATTTCTATCCGTAAGTCTTCCGTTAAACCTAAGCGTTGGATTCCCTCTACAAATTTCTCCGGCTGCGTTGCATAACCGTTAATGATTGTTTTTGCCACTCCGATATTCGATGAAAACCAAATCGCTTCTTCTACCGTTATTACCCCGTAGCCTCCCCGGTGCCAGTTATGGTCTCTTATTTTCTGTCCGGCATACGGATAAACGCCGTTGCCGGTATCCACTAAATCGGATGGCTGGCATTTGCCGTCTTCAAGAGCTACCATGATAGACGCCACCTTAAAAGTAGAACCCGGCTCCAACATGTCGGAGATGGCATGATTCTTCGTTTTTTCGTCATAAACGCCGGTTCTCTTCCTTGCCATATTGGTAATTGCCTTCACTTCTCCTGTCTCTACTTCCATAACAATTGCCGTCCCCGATTCCGCATCCGTCGACCGGAGCATATCCACCAATGACTTTTCAGTAATATCCTGTATTTCTATATCGATTGTTGAACGTACATCCATTCCTGCTACCGGTTCCACTTTTGCAATATTTGTCCAGGCCCCATTCACCCTGCGTACGGCATTCAATCCGGGTACGCCGCGCAACAGCGAATCGTATTGCATCTCCAGTCCACTCCGGCCTTTTGTCACCCCTGTGGAGTCTATTTCGCCAAAGACGTCTCCAATCGTACGGGAGGCCAAAGAGCCGAACGGACGTTGGCGTTCAACCATCTCCCTGGCATAAAATCCGCTTTTGTTCCTGCCCAAACGGAAAAAAGGATACGTACGCATTTCTTTCAGTTGCGAATAAGAAACCTTTGGCCCATATACCGCGTATTGCCTGCTTTTACTTTTAAGGCCTTTCATTAAATACGCTTTATATTCCGCCGCCGTTTTTCCGCCGGGGTTTTTGGCTAAGTAATAAGCCAGCGAATCCACGCCGTTCGTTTTTGACATCAAAAAAGTATCCGTACCATTCACCTTCGGTTTGGACGTCGAATCCAGTTTAAACCATTCCGTGTTAAAATCAATGTACGTATAGTAACGGGGAACGCTGGTGGCCATCAGCCGCCCGTCGGAAGAATAGATATTTCCCCGGCTCGGATATACTAACTTGTCGGAATGTTTCTGCTTTTCGGCAATTTTCTTCCATTCTTCATGGTCTACAAAAGCCGTTCGGATTGTACGGAAAACAACTCCGCCCGCAACCAGCATCAACAGTAAAATTACGACAACGTAGCGAAGAAGCGCCTGGCTACCCCGTTGTTCGGCTTCTCTTATTTCGTCTTTTTCCGCCATTTTTATTTAAATAATTCATAAGGAGGGCTTTTGGCTCCTTCCAACTCAAGCCCTTGTTGTTCAACAAGCGATTCTATCTGTGATTGCCTGCTATTCCCTGTCAGCTCAGACGAAATAGACAGAGCTTCATAACGCAAATCACGTAATTGCTGCTGCAAACGGTCTATTTCTCTTAATTTCTGCATACAGGTATAGCGGTTGCCTATAAAGAAAAAGACAAGTATTACCACCAATACAATCATTTTCGTGTGACGGAGGAAGAACTCCCAGTCTAAGCCTCCACCTCCCAGTATATACAAAAACATGTTTTCTTTTCTTTTTCTCTTTTTTCTATTTGCCGCCATCTTGCTGTTTTACTTCTGCAATTCGTAATTTAGCGCTTCGCGAACGGGGATTTCTTTCTATTTCCTCTTCCGAAGGTGTGAGCGCTTTCGTATGTATCAAACGGAAAGGTGTTTCTACATTTCCATAAAAATCCTGTATTGTTTTCCCTTCAAAATTTCCTGTCTTCAAAAAATTCTTAACCAACCTGTCTTCTAATGAATGATATGTTATTACCACCAGTCGCCCGCCGGGTTTGATTACATCCAATGTTTGACTCAACATATCTTTCAAAGCCTGTAATTCATGATTCACTTCTATTCGCAAAGATTGAAAGAACCGGGCTAAAAACTTCTTTTCCTTGTCTTTGCTTGTAAAAGGTTTTATAATTTGCAACAACTGTTCGATAGATTCTATTTTTTCGACATCCCGTTTCTTCACTATCAAAGAAGCCAATTTTCCGGCTGTCTTCAATTCTCCGTACAAATAGAATATATCAGCTAACGCTTTTTCCGGATAGGTATTCAACACATCTGCGGCAGTATGGCCGGCGCGTGTATTCATACGCATATCTAATTTTCCTTCAAAACGAAACGAAAAGCCTCTTTGTTCATCATCAAAATGATGGGAAGAAACGCCCAAGTCCGCCAATACGCCATCTACCTTACCCGCTACCTGATGATAACGCATGAAATTATGCAAATACCGGAAATTACTCCTGACAAATACAAAACGCGTATCATGAAGGATATTTTGTTCTGCATCGGCATCCTGATCGAACCCGAACAAACGGCCCTTTTCTTTCAGCCGGCTTAATATCCCGCGGGAATGTCCGCCCCCGCCAAATGTAACGTCTACATAAATACCGGAAGGAATTATCCGTAAACCATCCAAACTCTCCTGCAACATAACAGGAACATGATAACAACCTTCCATTTGCCTTTGCTGCATCTTTAATATTAAAATCAGGGTAAAAATACATATTTACATCGGTACATCCCAAATAGTTACAAAAGAAAGGATGAAAAAAGTTTTCAACAGGTAAAATATGGCGTTTTCATCGTAAAAAAGAATAAAAAAACGGCGTCAGGGATAAGAATAAATTATTTTACCGAAACCGGCGTTCGTCTTGTCCTATGTGTGTACTATGAAAACGAAATTATTCGTGTACTTTTGCAGTCATATTTTATTCATTTATGAAAATAGGTTCGATAGATTTGGGCAAACAGCCTGTATTGCTGGCTCCCATGGAAGATGTTACGGATATTTCTTTCCGTTTGATGTGTAAACATTTCGGAGCAGATATGGTATATACCGAATTTGTGTCCAGTGATGCATTAATCCGCCATGTTAATAAAACCAAACAAAAGCTTACCGTTTCCAACGATGAACGTCCGGTAGCCATTCAAATCTACGGAAAAGAAATAGAAGCTATGGTAGAGGCTGCCCGTATCTGTGAGGAAGCAAAACCGGATATACTGGATTTAAACTTCGGATGTCCGGTTAAGAAAGTGGCAGGAAAAGGCGCCGGAGCAGGCATGTTGCACAACATTCCGTTAATGCTTGAAATCACCCGCGAAGTAGTAAAAGCCGTAAAAATACCGGTCACCGTAAAAACTCGTTTAGGCTGGGACAAAAACGATCCGCTTATCGAACAATTGGCCGAGCCATTACAAGATTGCGGAATAGCGGCGCTCAGCATACATGGACGTACCCGAAGCCAGATGTATACCGGCGAAGCAGACTGGACGCTGATAGGCAAAGTAAAGGAAAATCCACGCATACATATTCCTGTTATCGGGAATGGAGATGTTACATCTGCCCAAATCTGCAAAGAATATTTTGAAACATACGGTGTAGACGGCATTATGATAGGGCGGGGCAGCATAGGGCGCCCCTGGATATTTGAAGAAGTAAAATATTATTTAAAAACAGGTACGCCATTACCTCCCCAACATTTTCAATGGTATCTTGCTGTATTAAAAAAACAGGTTTTACAAAGTGTGGAGCGGCTGGATGAACGCCGGGGAATTTTACATATCCGGAGGCACTTAGCTGCCACTCCGCTATTCAAAGGTATCTCTGATTTCAGGCAAACACGAATTAATTTGTTACGCGCCGGGACAATTGACGAACTGTTTAGCATAATGGACGCTATTCCAGACAAATACGGATTGGAGTAAAATAATCCCAAAAAATATTTATTGTGTCTTTGATACATTTTTAAAACATTATGTTACAAAAATAGGGGATCATAATTTGAAAAGATTTCTATATTTGTCACAGAGTTTTTTTCATAGTATTTTAGATCTAAGGTTAACAAGTCTTTGTGGAGAAGGAATCGTGAGATTGCTTCTTCAGAAAGCAAATAAAAAAACCATCCTGAATCAAGGATGGTTTTTTTAGCTTTTAGTTTCTCTCCTTAGTCGCTACCAGTATTTTTATATCTTCAGTCATTCTTTCCTTTGGTAACATTTATCAGGGCAAAAGGAATACTTAATTTCAAGCCGCCATAATTCCGGGCATATTCATTCAGTCCTTGCTCTATTTGATTGAATACTTCATCAGCTTTATCCATTGGTAAAAGAGCTTTCCACGAATCCATAAATGCCAGCCGGATGAAATAATGGTTAAGCATCGCCGTTCCGTCGGTAAACCGATAGTTAAACTGGTCGTATTCCAGCTCTTTTATGATAAAACCATGCTTTTGAAGCCATGCTTTTATCTTCTCAATAGCCGGGCGTTTGTGTGCGATGTGTTCGTACATTTGTTCTATTTCCTTGTGTAAACCCATTTTTTCGAGGACATGTTTCATTTGCCCATAAAACTCAAACATGCTTTGTTCCAGATTCATGGTTTGGAGAAATTGTCCGCCTGGTTTCAATATCCGCGCGCATTCAGACAATACTTTGTCTATATCTCTCACATTGTTGATGCCGTTATTACTCGTAATTAAGTCAACCGAATGGTTAGGTAAAGGAATAGATTCCGCCACGCCTTCTATAATGCGAATGTTAGAGATGCCATAACAGCCGATTTTTACTCTCGCTCTCTCAACAAGCTCTTCCCAGGGATCTATTCCGTAAACAATCGAACGGTTCCCAAGCCGCATAGCCAGTTCAGTCAATGGAAATCCGGCGCCGAATCCGATATCGAGGGCCGTAATATTCGGCTTGTATTCAACCGCCTCAAGCAATTTCAACCCAAAAGGAGCCGACCAGAAAGGCAATTCGTCAAATCCGGTAATTACCTCGCCCGGATCGAATTGGTTGTTTAATTCATTCATACGTAATATTTATTTTGTTGATAACGTCTTAAAATTGTGTTTTCTTTTTGTATTTACCTGGGTTTTCGCCTGCGATTTTGGTGAAAAGACGGTTGAAATAGGATAGGTTGTCAAAGCCTAATCCGTAGGCTATATCCTTGATACTTGCCTCATCTATAAGGATACGCAACTGCGCTGTTTCTATTTTCTTTTGATTAATATATCTGCCGGGAGTGCAGTTCATTTCTTTTTTAAAAAGCCGGATAAAATGGTCTTTTGTCAGGTAACAGATTTCGGCCAGACGGCTAATATCAATTGGTTGGTCTATATTTTTGTGGATATAATGAAGGCTTTTTAATATGCGTTCTTCGATATGTTCATTCTTGTAAACGGCCTGAGCGAGAAAACGGGAAAATAACTGTTTGATAATACCCTGTGTTTCTATTTCAAAAGCGACGGAACTTTTTTGTTGAAGAACGATATTCTGCGCCATCATTGAGGAATTGTCATACAGTTGGGGGTCGTAATAAGGTAACTCTCTTTCCGGATTTATTTGGATAAGCCGTTCGAGCAGTTGGAAATCCAATGACGTAGCCTCTACTTCTACCGGAAAATCAATCAGGGCAAAGATACTTGGCTTTTTTCCTAAATCTTCATAAATATGGATATAGTATAAGTCTAATATGCCATTACATTCATAGGCGTGTTTCACATAAGAAGGAGTCAGATAGAGATGAGACTTTTTAAGTTCAAAGACGCCGTTGTCACGGATGATTTTAGCCGTGCCGTTTCTTACATAATGAATTCTGGCAAAAGGGCTGTTTACGTTTTGCCAGTTCCAGTCGGCATTATGGCAAGCGCGTCCGACATTCAATAAAATGAAATCCCTCTTTAATTCTTCTTTGTTCATTTTCAGTACAATTTTGGATCAAAGTTAACTAACAATATCGAAGAAGTGCATCTTTTTACCGATAAAGGAAAAAAAAACATACTGCTTAACCGCTATTTTTGTTAATTGAAATTATAGTATAACTATCATGGAATACAGAGAAATAGGAAAAACAGGCATGAGAGTGTCTGCTATTAGCTTCGGAGCCTCTTCGCTTGGGGGAGTTTTTCATCCGTTAAAAGAGGAAACGGGGATCGAAGCGGTTTATACGGCAGTGGATAATGGCATTAACTTCATTGACGTGTCGCCTTATTACGGCCACTTGAAAGCCGAGACCGTGTTGGGTAAAGCGTTAAAGAACATAAAGCGTAACCGTTATTACCTCTCTACAAAAGTAGGACGCTATGGCAAAGATGGAGTCAACACCTGGGACTATTCCGCCCGGAAAGCGAAGGAGAGCGTTTATGAAAGCATGGAACGGCTGCATGTTGATTCTATTGACCTTATAAATATCCACGACATTGAATTTGCGGATTTGGAACAGGTTTGCAGCGAGACGCTTCCGGCGCTGACAGAGCTGCGACGTGAGGGAGTGGTGCAACACGTGGGGATAACCAACCTGAACCTGCGCCATTTCAACTATGTAATCAACCATGTTCCTGCCGGAACGGTAGAAAGCATTCTGTCTTTCTGCCATTATACATTGAACGACGACTCGCTGACGGATTATCTGGGCTACTTCGAGTCTCAAAATATCGGAGTAATCAACGCTTCCCCCTTCTCTATGGGGTTATTGACCGAACGCGGCGTCCCTGATTGGCATCCGGCGCCGGAAGCATTGAAACGGTTGGCTGTAAAAGCGGCTGCATACTGCAAGGCAAAAGGCGTTTCTATCGAACGGTTGGCGGTAAGTTATGCCGTAGCTAATCCCCGGATTGCAACAACCCTTTTCAGCACCGTCAACCCGGAGAATGTTTTGAAAACGATCCGGTATGCAGAAACGCCGTTAGACAGGGAGTTATTAAAGGAAGTTCAGGAAATATTCGAACCCGGATTCAGGGATACCTGGGTGAATAGTTAAAATAAAGTAAGATGAAAGCAATACAAATAACAAAGCCGGGGCAAACCCGCCTTATTGAAACTCCGAAGCCTGCATTAAAACCGGGGCATGTACTTCTGAAGATCGGTTATGCAGGGTTTTGCGGTTCCGACCTGAATACATTCAGGGGGCTTAATCCACTCGTTAAACTCCCGGTTATTCCGGGCCATGAGATTGGCGCCATGATTGAAGCGGTTGCCGAAGATGTACCCGGTACGCTACAACCGGGCATGAATGCAACAGTAAACCCTTACACCAATTGCGGTTATTGCCCGGCTTGCCGGAACGGACGGCCGAATGCGTGTGAGTTCAACCAGACACTTGGCGTTCAGCGAGACGGCGCTATGTCGGAATACCTGCTTGCACCCTGGGGCAAAGTAATTGCTGATAATGTAGTCTCCGTGCGCCACTTTGCGTTGGTCGAACCGATGAGTGTTGGTTTTCATGCTGTAAACCGTGCGGAAGTGACGGATATGGATGTGGTTATGGTAATCGGTTGCGGCATGATTGGGGTAGGGGCTATTGTTCGGGCGGCAATCTGCGGAGCAAGGGTTATTGCAGTTGATGTAGACGATAAAAAGTTGACGTTAGCCCAACGGCTTGGAGCACATTATACAATTAACTCGGAGAAAGAGAACCTGCACGAACAGGTACAGGAGATAACAAACGGGAATGGAGCCGATGTAGTCATTGAAGCCGTAGGCCGCCCGGAAACGTATCTTGCTTCTATATCGGAAGCCGCTTTTACCGGGCGGGTGGTCTATATTGGCTATGCTAAAGAAAAAATACCGTTCGACACGCAATATTTTGTAAAGAAAGAACTCGACATCCGGGGTTCGCGCAACGCTATGCCATGCGACTTCCAGGCGGTTATAGCGTATATGAAAGGTGGGGCTTGCCTGGCAGATGAATTGATTACGGCGGTTTATTTACCGGAAGAAGCCGGGACTGCATTGGAAAAATGGTCGGCTAATCCGGCCGATATTTTCCGGATTTTAATACGCTTTTGATTATGTTTTACCCTATAATTGATGCTCATGCCCACCTTTGGCTTCATCAGGATACGGAAGTGGAAGGTAAAAAGATAAAGACGTTGACAAATGGGCGTTCCCTGTTTATGGGCGAGGTTCGCCAGATGCTTCCGCCTTTTATGCTTGACGGGGAAAACACGGCAGAACTTTTTCTCTCTAATATGGATTATGCCCGGGTATCCGCCGCCGTTATCACACAGGAATATATCGACGGAATGCAAAACGGTTATTTACAGGAAGTGCAACAGAGCTATCCGGAACGTTTCTTTTGCTGTGGGATGGTAGAAGCCCGCCGGCCCGGTTATTATGCCGAAGCGGAAAAGTTGATCAATCAGGGTTTCCGGGCGATAAAGCTACCCGCGCAACGGTTAATAACACAAGAGAACCGGATATGGTTGACTTGTGATGAAATGATGAAAATGTTCCGCCTGATGGAAAAGCGCCATATCATCCTGTCAATAGACCTGGCCGACGGGGCGCAACAGGTTGCCGAGATGGAAGAGATCATTTCCGAATGTCCGTCTCTGCGAATTGCGATCGGGCACTTCGGTATGGTTACCCGCCGCCACTGGCAGGAACAGATCAAGCTGGCGCGGCACAAACACGTTATGATCGAATCGGGTGGTATTACCTGGCTTTTCAACGATGAGTTTTACCCGTTTACGGGCGCTGTTTGGGCCGTCAGGGAAGCGGCGGAACTGGTTGGTATGGACAAATTGATGTGGGGATCGGATTATCCCCGTACGATTGTAGCGATTACATACCGGATGTCGTATGATTTTATTGTCAAATCTGCTTTGCTGCCGGAAGAAAGCAAAGCGTTGTTTTTAGGTAAGAACGCAGAGGTGTTTTATGGGTTTAAGAATCTTCCTGAGCTTCCTTACATAAAGAATATGTCGGAATAATTATAACTAAATAATCACATGGAAAGGCTAAGTAGAAAAACAGGGAAACACGCAAAGCAATATCCGGAACGTATCATCCAGTTTGGGGAAGGTAATTTCTTACGGGGTTTTGCCGATTGGATTATACATCACATGAACAGGAAGATAAACTTTCAGGCAGGAGTTGTGGTTGTTCAGCCTCTTCCCGAAGGTATGGTACAGCTTCTGAATGAACAAGATGGATTGTACCACTTGAATTTACAGGGGATTGACAAAGGTACGACGACTGATACGATAGAATTGATTGATGCGATTACCCGGGGGCTTAATCCTTACCGGCAGTTTGACGAATACCTCAGGCTGGCGGAAAACCCGGATATGCAGTTTGTTATCTCCAATACAACCGAAGCCGGCATTGCGTTCGATCCTTCCTGCCGTTTGGATGACCGTCCGGCTGCTTCGTATCCCGGTAAGCTTGTTCAACTGCTTTATCATCGTTTTAACGTATTTGGCGGAGATCCCGCTAAAGGGTGGATCATATTCCCTTGCGAATTGATTTTTCATAATGGGAAAGAATTAAAGAAATGTATAAACCGGTACATAGAACTGTGGGGGCTGGGTACGGAATTTCGGCGCTGGGTGGATACGGCTTGCGGCGTTTATTCTACGTTAGTAGACCGTATCGTTCCCGGATACCCTAAAGATTCTATTGGAGATATAATAAACAAGATACAGCTTGAAGATAAACTGGTGGTAAAAGCGGAGATCTTCCATTTGTGGGTAATTGAAGCGCCGGAATGGGTGGCTAAAGAATTTCCCGCTTCCCAAGCCGGTCTGAATGTTTTATTTGTTGCAGATGAGAAACCGTATCACGAACGGAAAGTAACACTTCTCAACGGGCCTCATACCGTGTTGTCGCCTGTCGGTTATCTATCCGGTTTGAATACTGTGCGCGAATGTGTGAAAGATGAGGTAATCGGCAGGTATGTACACAAAGTTATGTACGATGAATTAATGCAGACGATTGATTTGCCTCCAAATGAATTGGAGCAATTCGCGCATGACGTCCTTGACCGTTTCCGCAATCCGTTTGTGAAACATTTCGTTACCAGTATTATGCTTAACTCATTCTCCAAATACAAAACCCGCGACCTTCCCGGGCTTAAAGCGTATTTGGGAAGGAAAGGAGAGCTTCCCTGCGGATTAGTACTTGGCCTGGCGGGCGTTATTACTTATTATAAAGGAGGCAAACGCGGACAAGAGCCAATTGTTCCGGCTGACGACAAAGCAATCCTTGCCCTGTTTACCGGGCTTTGGAAAACAAATGATCCCGGATATATCGCACAGGAAGCGTTGGCCGCCGAATTTATATGGGGAGAAGATTTGAATAAAATTCCCGGGTTGACGGGGAAACTGGAAACCTGTTTACGGTCTATTCGGGAAAAAGGTATGTTGGAAACAGTTAAAACCATATTATAATAATAAATAAGGAATATATTATGAAAAAGTTTTTTTATTACTTACTTACCGTAGCGCTGTTGAGCGCTTGCGAATCTGCTAAAAAGCAGTCGTATGACATCGATTCTGTAGCTTCTCCGAAAGGTACGGAAGTTTTCCGGCCTGATTGGGAGAACCTGGCAGCTCACTACCAGTTTCCCGAATGGTTTATGGATGGGAAGTTCGGTATTTTTATACACTGGGGCCCTTATGCCGTTCCGGCTTTCGACAGTGAATGGTATGCCCGCACCATGTACCAGCAAGGGCATAACGCTTACGAACACCATATTAAAACGTGGGGGCCGCAGGATAAGTTTGGCTACAAAGACTTTATCCCGCTATTCAAAGCAGAGAAGTTTAATGCGGAAGAATGGGCCGCCCTGTTTAAGAAGTCGGGCGCTAAATACGTTGTCCCGGTGGCCGAGCATCACGATGGCTTTGCCATGTACGACAGCGACCTGAACGAATGGAATGCCGTTAAAATGGGGCCGAAAAGAGATATTACCGGCCTGTTGAAGGCTGCGATAGAAAAAGAAGGACTTATCTTCGGCTTATCTACCCATAAGGCCGAGAATGCCTGGTTCTATAACGGAGGGATGAAATTTCCGTCTGATGTGCAAGATTCCACGATTACATTATATGGAAGGCGTTATGACGATGGTAAATATACGGAAGACTTTGCCCGCGAATGGCTTACCCGCGTGTATGAACTGGTCGATAAATATAAACCCCGGTTAATCTGGTTTGACTGGACGGTTAACGACCCGGTATTGATGCCTTACTTCAATAAATTCCTGGCTTACTACTATAATAATGCCCTTGACTGGGGAGAGAGTGTGGCGGTAAATACCAAACAGGGATATCCCACTAACGTGCAGGTGTGGGACGTAGAACGGGGCAAATCCGGACAAATGATGCAGTTCCCCTGGCAAACGGACACCTCGGTGGGTAAAAAGTCATGGTCGTATATCGACGGCGAAGAAAACAAATCGGCGGAACAGATCGTACACGACCTGATAGATATCGTAAGCAAAAACGGCAACCTGCTGTTGAATATCGGCCCCCGTGCCGATGGAACCATTACCGGTGAACAGAAAGAAGTGCTGTTGGCCATCGGGAAATGGCTGGGAGTAAACGGCGAGGCGATCTATGGAACCCGCTGCTGGAAGAAATCCGGCGAAGGCAATGCGGAATCTGCCAAAGGTTCTTTTTCGGACAACGAAGCCACCGCTTATACGGCAAGCGATATCCGTTTTACGGCCAAAGGAAATGACCTGTATGCCATTTCGCTGAATTGGAGCGACAACGAGGTGTTGATAAAATCCCTTGATAAACAAGCCATCGCAGATGCAAAAATAATAGGTATAAAACTGCTGGGCTCCGATGCAAAAATCAACTGGCAACAAACAGACGGAGGCTTGAAAGTGTTTTTTCCAAAGAATAAACCGGGCGAATACGCCTACGCTTTCAAAATTTCGTTCGACAGGAAAGTAGGCGAACACCTTCCCTCGGAAGCAGTGAACGAGGTTCTGAAGCATGCTTCCTGAGCGAACGCTATAGCCGCCGGACGGCGAAACGTTTTTGTTAAAGAGTGCCGTATCATTTCCTTTTCCTGACTAAAAAACTAACTTTGCGAGCGAATTGTATTAATTTTTCTTATGAAACTCAAATTCGCTCCATTCGTGTTAATCGTTGTCCTTTTCGGCTGTATGCCAAAAACAGATGAGGCTGTTTTTTTAGAAAAAGCCAAAGATTCGATTGAAAGTGATTATGTCCGGGCAAAAGATTATTTAGATAAAATTGAAAATCCAATAGCATTAAACAATAAGCATTTTGCCCTTTACACTTATTTATCCTGTAGGATTGCCGATTCTTTAAGCATAAGTCTTCCATTACATGCTGAAATTCAGAAGGCAACCGAGTGGTATATGAATAATTATAATAATGATTTGATTACCACTCGGATGTTACTTTTTTTAGGACGTTCTTTTGATTTTAGCGAAGAAGATTATCAGGCAATGCAATATTATCTTAAAGCATTAACAATGGCAAAAGATAATAAGTACTATAACGAAGCCGGGTATATATCAAGTTATATGGGCGATCTATACTCCGGAGGAGATGATATGTTTGCTGCCATAAAGAAATACAATGAAGCAGCTAACTATTTCCATATTGCCGGTAACTATAGAAGCCAGGCATTTGCAATTAGAGATGAAGGTAGATCATGGGCATTGGTTGATTCACTTGAAAATTCGATGAACGCTTTTTTAGAAGCTCGAAAAATTGCTGTTTCACTCAATGACAATGCTGCATTATCTACCATACTCAATGGGATAGGTAATATATATGGTTTCATGGGTGATTATAAGTTGGCCGAAGAAAATTTATTGAAAGCATTGGATTTGGGTTCAGCAGGACGAATTTCTACAATTAATGCATTAGTATTTATCTATCTTGAATCGGGCAATTTAAAGAATGCAGAAAACCTGATTGACTCACTTTCAAATATGGAGATGGATGAAGATTACCAAAACACCTTGAATCATAAATATTATCAGTTATATGCCGCGCAAAAAAAATATCCGGAAGCTTTACAGAAACTGGAAATGGTCTTTAATTATTACCAAAAGTCTTTACCAAAAGACAGTAAAAAATCTTTCCATGAGTTAGAAAAAAAATATGACAGTATGATGTTTACTTCAGAACTGGATAAAATGAGGATTCAACGACAATGGTTTATTCTTTTATTTATCATTTCAGTTGCAGTTGTTTTATTACTAATCATAATTTCTCAATACCGGATACTGAAAGTGAACAAACTTATTCAGGGGCAAGACAAAGAAATTCAAATTTTGATGGCAAAATATTATGTCGCAAAAAATGAGTTGATGGATAAAGAAGAAATCACCACCCAATACAACCAAAAAGAAAAAGAAGTAGAACTTTTAAGTGGAAAATTGAAAGACCTTCGTAGAAAAAGATTATTGAATTCAGCTATTGGGCGAAAATTAAGAACATTAGCTTCATCTGTAAAACCGCAGATGGATAAATCCCTGATTACAACAAAAATGTGGCATTCTATTGAAAAAGAAGTGAAAGAAATTTATCCCGAGTTCGAATTAAAATTGACAGAGTCTCATTCACCGGAGTTATCCGAATCCGATTGGCAATATTGCTGTTTTTTATTATTTAACTTTAATAGTAATGAGGAAGGCATTCTTTTAAATATCAACCCACATTCTGCAAGAACCCGCAGGAGCCGTATCAGAGGTAAGTTAGGCATTGAATTAACCGACGAACAAAAATTATACGACTATTTCACCGAAAACCTGTTAAGTTAATGATAATCAATTAATTCAACTCGGAATATGTTACATGCCGGTATATGAATAAATTGTAACATATTGATTCTCAAAGAGCATTTGTTCACGCTAAAGTTGAGCTTTTTCAACCTTTTCCCAATTCGCGGCTATACTTTTGCAATGAAATTTTTAAAAACAAAGTCGTTATGAAAATTAAATCAATCATTTGTGCGCTTTTTATTTTTTGCAGTATTTCAACTTCA
>JAISXD010000045.1 GCA_031270665.1 Tannerellaceae bacterium
ATGACGGTCATGTTCATGACAAGAAAATCACAGATGAGCAGCCTTTGATGTTGCCATCGGAGGCGTCAAAAAATGTCGTATTGTCAAAGAGCGTTTCAAAAGTCACTGATATTAAATCATATATAATTTTATTGGATATAATGTCTATTGATTGGAAAAAAAGCTGAGATGATAAAAAAGATATATATGACATATATAATGGAATAGCACCGAATAACTTAGTGATCGGATACGAATATTTTTATACATTTGTTGTCTGATTGTGAATGGATGCAAAGGCAATGAAATATGTGGTTAAAAGCCCGGACAATGACGTTCGGGCTTCTGTTAAACTTCCGGCTTCTAAGAGTATCAGCAACCGGGTGTTGATACTGGATGCGCTGAGTTATAGTCCGTACGGGATACGGAACCTGTCTGACAGCGATGATACGAGGGTGATGGCGGAAGCGCTTACTTCCAATAACCGGGATTTTGATATCGGTGCGGCAGGGACGGCGATGCGTTTTCTGACGGCTTTTCTGGCAAAGGTGATGGGCGAATGGACGATTACCGGTACGGAGCGGATGAAAAACCGGCCGGTTAAGTTATTGGTAGACGCCCTTAATTCGTTGGGGGCTAGGATTGAATATATCGGGAAGGAGGGGTATCCGCCATTGCGTATTTTTGGTAGCGCCTTGCAGGGAGGAGAGATTTCTCTGTCCGGAGGCGTTAGTTCGCAGTATATCTCGGCATTATTGATGATTGCTCCTTATATGGAAAGGGGCTTGGTTTTACATCTGGAAGGAAAAATCGTATCGGCGCCTTATATAAACCTGACGATACAGTTGATGAGGCGCTATGGAGTGGATGTTATCCGGAGCGGACAAACGATAAAAGTGCTTCCGCAGGAATATAAACCGACGCCTTTCACTGTAGAATCCGATTGGAGCGCCGCCTCGTACTGGTATCAGATCGTTGCGCTTTCCGAACAGCCGGAGATAGAATTGACAGGGTTGTTTAAGAATAGTTTGCAAGGGGATGCGGCGGTAGCCGGACTGTTCGCTCCATTGGGAGTGGAAACAACTTATGCCCAACAGGGTGTTCTACTGAAGAAAAACAGGGATACTATGCAGAAACTGACCTATGATTTTGTGAACGAACCGGATTTGGCACAAACACTCGTCGTTACTTGTGCATTATTGAATATACCTTTCTGTTTTACCGGGTTGCAGAGTCTGAGAATTAAGGAAACAGACCGGATAGAGGCGCTTAAAACAGAGCTTCGGAAATTAGGCTACCTGTTAACGGATGACCATACTCATATGTTGGAATGGAAAGGTGAACGATGCGAGCCGGAGCAAAGCCCGGTTATCGCTACTTATGAAGACCATCGCATGGCGATGGCTTTTGCGCCTGCGGCATTGGTCAGGCCGGAAGGGATAAAAATAGCAGATCCCATGGTGGTAACTAAAAGTTATCCGCATTTCTGGGAGGATTTGAGATCTGTGGGATTCAGGCTAACGATTAATCAGTAAAGAGATGTTTTACCTTATTTTAGCCCTTGTCGTTTTGGGATGTATTGCTGCTGCAATAGGATACTTTCGCAAAACCGGAATATCCGAAGCACGGGAGCTGCCCGGGGCATGTTGCGGGCAGCATGAGATTTGTGAACGCGATAGTCTGTTGGCGGCCGTTAGTAAGAAAATAGAATATTACGACGATGAAGAGTTAGACAGATTCAGCGGGATAAACTCGGATGCTTACGACAATGAGTCGGTCAATGAATTCAGGGATGTTCTCTATACCTTACGCGAGGTGGAAGTAGCTGGTTGGTTACGTAGCCTGCAACTAAGAAATGTAGAATTGCCGGACGGCCTGAAAGATGAAGCGTTTCTGATTGTGGGAGAGGGAAGGGAATGATAGAACTGTTACAATATGCTTTTTTCCGGAATGCTTTGCTGGGAAGCTTGCTTACGGCAGTGGCCTGTGGTATTGTGGGTACCTATATTGTTGCCAGGCGCTTAGTGTTTATCAGCGGCGGTATTACGCACGCTTCGTTCGGAGGGTTGGGATTAGGCTTTTATTGGGGGATGAATCCTGTTCTGATGGCGATGGCGTTTTCCGTACTTTCCGCTTTTGGAGTAGAATGGGCTAGTAAATCGCAGAATATACGCGAAGATTCAGCTATCGCTGGCGTATGGTCGCTGGGAATGGCGTTGGGAATTATTTTCATCTTCCTTACACCCGGTTATGCGCCTAACTTATCCGTTTATTTGTTTGGGAATATACTTACCATATCGTTAACGGATATCTGTTGGATAGCTTTGCCGGTTGTTGCATTGGTATTAATATTCTCTTTTTTCCTGAAAGAAATCGTCTATGTGGCGTTTGATAGTGATTTTGCCGTAACCCAGCGATTGCCTGTTAAATGGATAGAATATATGATGATGTTCTTTATCGCCGTTACGATTGTTCTGTCTATCCGCTTAGTCGGTATTATGTTGTTGATGAGTTTGCTTACCCTGCCGCAGATAACGGCAAACCTGTTTATCTCCGATTTTAAAAAGATCATCTGGGGAAGCATAGGCATAGGGTTTTCAGGTTGTTTGGCCGGGCTGATACTTTCTTATTATCTGAACGTACCCTCGGGTGCATTCATTGTTTTAGCGCTTGTCTTGTTTTTCCTTATTTCCAAGGGAGTATTATTCCTTGTTCGCAGGCAATAAATCAGGTTGTTTTCAGTTAATAATACGTTAAGATAGGCTCTTGTACGTGAAGAAAAGTTTTTATTATATAATTACCCTGTTTGCTGTCTGTTTGCTTTGGTCGTGTAGTACAAAGAAAAACACGAAAGCAACCCGCTTTTATCATGCCTTTAATTCGCGTTACAACATTTACTTTAACGGGAAAACATCGTTCGACGAGGCCTTGATGTCGATGCAAAACGGTTATGAGGAATCCTATACCGATATGATACTGATGTATCCCATCAGCGCCCAACCCAAAGATAAGGAAACGCCCGGCGGCCCTTTCGATTTGGCGATTGAAAAAGGCAATAAGGCGATAAAACTTCATTCGATACAGACAAAACCGGCTAAAAAGCCTGGTTGGCGCAATAGTCCGAAGCAACGGATATTTCAGGAACAGGAAGAATACAACCCTTTCCTGAAACATTGTTGGCTGATGATCGGCCAGGGGCAATTCTACAATGCGGATTTCCTTCAGGCGGCAGCCACCTTCTCCTATATCGCCCGTCATTATGTCCACGACGAAGAGGTAGTGGCCGAAGCCCGTATCTGGCAAGCCCGTTCGTATGCCGAAATGGATTGGCTCTATGAAACGGAAGATATTTTAAATAAATTAAATGTCAACGGGATTCCTGAAAAGAAACTGAACGATTATGCCAGGGCGTATGCCGATTATTTAGTAAAGAACAAGCAATACGAACAGGCAATACCCTATTTCAAAACCGCTATAAAAGCAGAAAAGAATAAACGTCAACGCACCCGTATGAAATATCTGTTAGGACAGATATATACCAACGAAGAACAAAACGCCCTGGCATATAAAGCCTTTGGCGAGGTAGTCAAATCCAATCCTCCTTATGAACTTGAATTTGCCGCCCGTATCCGCCAGACTGAAGTATTCACCGGCGGCAATTATCAGAAGGTAGTGAAGATGCTTCAGGGTATGGCCAAAAGCGATAAGAATAAAGATTACTTAGACCAGGTTTATTACGCGCTTGGAAATATATACCTCTCCCGCGGAGATACCGCGCAAGCCATAACCAATTACGAACTGGGAGTAGAAAAGGCCACGAGGGCGGGCATGGATAAAGCCATTTTGTGGGTCAAGTTAGGCGATATCTACTTCAAGCAGCAAGACTACATCAAAGCCCAGCCTTGCTTTAGCGGCGCCGTGGGAATTATTCGGAAAGAGTATAAAGAGTATGCCCGTATATCCAAACTATCCGCCGTATTAGACGAGTTAGTGGTGCATGCCGAGGCTGTTCATTTACAGGATAGCCTGCAAACGCTTGCCCGGATGCCGGAAGACGAACGCTTGGCCGTTATTGACAAAATCATCGAGCAGGTAATAAAGGAGGAAGAAGAAGCCAAAAAAGATGCCGAACGGGAAGCTTATCTCGCCGAACAGGAGACAATGGAAACGGGCATAGACCGTCCGGGAGTGGAAATAAACGCCCTTACGATTCCTACGGCTGGTGGAGGAGCTTTCTATTTCTATAATTCTCAGACAGTTTCCCAGGGAAAAACACAATTCCAACGGAAATGGGGACGGCGTACCTTAGAAGACGATTGGCGCAGAAGGAACAAACGCCTGGCTACCTTTGAAGAAATAACCGACGGAAACAATCCCGTGCAGGAAGGCGAGCCGGCAACTCCCGAAGGAGAGTCGCTGCCAACAGACTCTGTCGGAACGGACGTATCGGAAGACGTATCGGACGACCCGAAGACAAGGGACTATTATCTCCAACAAATACCGCTGACAGAAGAAGACGTTGCAGCTTCCAATGTTATCATTGTAGACGGATTGTATCATATGGCGATGATCTATAAAGACAAATTGGAAAACTTGCCCCTGGCTGTTGATGCGTTTAGTGAACTGGAACGCCGTTTCCCTGCCAACGAACATTCGCTGGAAAGCTATTACCAGATATACCTGATGGCCTTACGGACGGAAGATAACGCGTTAGCCTCCCTCTATAAGTCAAAGATAATAGCCGAGTATCCCGAAAGCGACTATGCCATAGCTATCGCCGACCCCAATTATGAATACATTATCCGTACAATGGATTCGGCGCAGGATTCTATTTATCAATTAACGTACGCGCAATATCTCAATGGCGATATACAAACCGTACGCAGTAGCTATCTATTGGTAAATGAAAAATACCCGCTGGGAGCGCTATTGCCTAAGTTTATGTTCCTTGATGCACTTACCTATGTACAGGAAGGCGACGCCGAAGGCTTTAAAGAAGCGCTAAAGGCGTTGGTGGAAAAATATCCGAATGCCGATGTTGCCGAATTAGCCGGTGAGATGCTGAAAGGAGTCTTACGCGGGCGGCAAATGGTACAGGGAGACATACGGGGCATGATATGGAACATGCGTTTCGGAGGAGAAGCAGAATTGTCTGCCGCTGATTCCGCCCGGACATTTATGGCTGAAAAGAACACGCCGCACAGCCTGATCCTGATGTACCCGACAAGCACGGTAGACAAGAATCAGTTACTGTTTGTTGTAGCAGCCTATAACTTCTCGAACTTTATGGTGAAAACGTTCGATCTTACACAAGAAGAGAACGGTCCGTTAAGCACGCTTACCATCAGTGGATTTATAAACTTCGACGAAATCCGCCGCTACTATACCCTGATTTACGGGAAAGACGGATACGCATCCTCCTTAGCAAGCCAGGTAGCCGTAATCCCAATCTCCGATGAGAATTACTCAATCCTGATGCGAGGCAAGACATTAGACGAATACATCACCTTCCTGGAAGAAACCTTTGGAGAAGAAGCCCCGGAACTGACAGGCCGCTTAAAAGCCCGCCTGAGGGAAGAAACGAAAGAGAGAGAAGTGGAAGAGGAAGAAACAAACGAGGAAGAAACAAACGAAGAGAAAGAAAACATTCCTGTTATTGAACTGCCTGTACAGGAGATAGACATACCTCCATTTATGACCGGTTCCGATACGGTTGCTGTTGATGCGCCCGAAATTATCATACCTGGTGTTGAGCCGGATAAACCGGAGGCGGAAGAACTTCGCAAACGGCAGGAAGAAGAAAAGGCCTTGCTGAAAGCAAAAGAAGAGCGCGAAAAGCAACTCGAAAGCGAACGGGCAGAAAAACAAAAACAAGCGGTAGCCGACCGGAAGGCCCGCCAGAAAGCCCAGGAAGAACTGCGCAAACAAAAAGAACGCGAATACAAAGCCCGCCAGAAACAACTGAAAAAGGAACGTAATGAAAAAGAGCGGGCCTATAAAAAACAACTTCGGGAAAGAGAGAAAGCCCGGAACGGGAAACGTTGAAGATGAGGGAAGCCTGAACGTATTTATGCATCCGAAAATCTTTCTATCCTGAGAAAAAACAGTGAAATGTTTGCATAGCAAAAGAATTTCTTTACCTTTGCATCGCTTTTGGATAAAGCATCAGATTGTCTCATGGTGTAATGGTAGCACAACAGGTTTTGGTTCTGTTTGTTCAAGTTCGAATCTTGATGAGACAACAGTTAGAGCTGATTTATCAGCTCTTTTTTTGTTTCAGGAACGAATCTCGGAGGGAAACCATTGATGTCTCCGGTAAGCTGTTATAGTGGCGTTGAATCGTAACGGAAAAAATGAAAACAACTAACGTTTTGAGGTGAATAAGTTTGTGTATGAATCGGCAAATAAACAAAAAAAGGCGGCCCGGAAGCCACCTTTGTATTTACTTTTAAAAAGTCTGATCGTTTATTTTCTGATACCAAGCTCTTTAATGATAGCGCGATACCGGCTGATATCTACCATAATTAAATAATCAAGGAGCCGGCGACGTTTACCTACCAACATCTTGAGAGCCCTCTCGGTGCCGTAATCTTTGTGATTCCTTTTAAGATGTTCCGTCAAATGAGAAATACGGAAAGAAAATAGGGCAATCTGGCTTTCGGGAGAACCGGTATCGGTTACGGATTTGCCGTATTTTTCAAAAAGTTCTTGTTTTTTTACTGAATCTAAATACATGTTGTTTAATTACTTTAATAAATTATACCATATTATCTAAGCGGATGCAAAGATAGAGATTACTTTTTGATTAACAATACTTTTCTCGTTTTTTTTATCTCGTCCTGTTTTTTTGTTGTACCTTTGCGCCGGAAAAATAAGTATAGATGCAAAAAATTAGGAATATCGCGATTATCGCACATGTTGATCACGGGAAAACAACGTTAGTAGATAAAATGCTCTTGGCCGGAAAGCTGTTCAGGGAAGGGCAAGAAGACCTGGATCAATTTCTCGACAGTAATGATTTGGAACGTGAACGGGGGATAACTATTCTGGCGAAAAACGTTTCCATCCAATATAAAGGGTATAAAATAAATATCATTGATACGCCGGGGCATGCCGACTTTGGCGGGGAGGTAGAGCGTGTGTTGAACATGGCGGACGGTTGTTTGTTGCTGGTTGACGCCTTTGAGGGGCCTATGCCGCAAACGCGTTTTGTACTGCAAAAAGCGATTCAACTTGGCTTAAAGCCGATTGTGGTTATTAATAAGGTGGATAAACCGAATTGTCGCCCGTCTGAAGTACAGGAAATGGTGTTCGATTTAATGTTTAGCTTGGATGCTACGGAAGAACAATTGGATTTTCCTACGGTTTATGGTTCGGCAAAGCAGGGCTGGATGTCTGACGATTGGCAGAAACCTACCGACAATATCTATCCGTTGCTGGATGCCATCATAGCATATATACCCGAGCCGGAAGTATTGGAAGGCCCGTCTCAGTTACTTATCACTTCGCTGGATTACTCCAAGTATGTGGGGCGTATAGCGGTAGGCCGGGTGCATCGCGGAGCGTTGAAAGAAGGACAGGATATCATCTTGTGTAAGCGTGATGGCTCGATGGTGAAGTCGAAGATTAAAGAGGTAGATATTTTTGAGGGATTGGGACGTACGAAAGTCTCTTCTGTTCAGTCGGGCGATATATGCGCCTTAATAGGAATAGAGGGTTTTGAAATTGGCGAAACCATTTGTGACGCCAGTCATCCGGAGCCTTTGCCTACCATTGCCATTGACGAACCTACGATGTCGATGCTTTTTACAATCAATAATTCTCCTTTCTTTGGCAAAGACGGGAAATATGTTACCTCCCGCCATCTTTATGAACGTTTGCAGAGAGAACTTGATAAAAATCTGGCGTTACGTGTCGAACCGACGGATTCGGCAGACTCCTGGCTGGTATATGGGCGAGGCGTTCTTCATTTATCGGTACTTATCGAAACGATGCGCCGTGAAGGATACGAGCTGCAGGTAGGACAGCCGCAGGTTATCATAAAAGAAATAAACGGCGTAAAATGTGAGCCGATAGAACAGCTCACCATCAACCTCCCGGAAGAATCATCCAGCCGCATCATAGACATCGTTACAAGGCGTAAGGGCGAAATGACCCTGATGGAAAATAAAAACGAACGGATATTCCTCGAATTTAATATACCGTCCCGTGGTATTATCGGACTGAATAATGCCGTACTGACAGCTTCTGCCGGCGAAGCGATTATCGCCCATCGTTTCCTTGACTATCAGCCTTGGAAAGGAGAAATAGAACGCCGGGTAAATGGTTCGATCATTGCGATGGAAACAGGTACGGCCTATGCGTATGCACTGAATAACCTGCAATCACGCGGTCGTTTCTTTATTTTACCACAAGATGAAGTATATGCCGGACAGGTGGTTGGCGAACATACAAAAGAAGGCGACCTGGTAGTAAATGTCACCAAATCAAAGAAACTGACCAATATGCGCGCCTCCGGTTCGGATGATAAGGTAGCATTGGCCCCCCCGGTGGTATTCAGCCTTGAAGATGCGCTGGAATATATAAAGGTAGACGAGTACGTAGAAATCACTCCCAATTATATGCGTATGCGCAAAATGTTACTCGACGAGAACGACCGGAAAAGGCAAAGTAAGACGAATTGAAAGCGCCAACGTTTAGCCGATTTCCCTGCGAAGGGAATAGCTCTTTAGCTGTTCCCCTCGCAGGGATGCAGCACAGGGGGGTATCAATACAATAACATAAAGGCAGAAAGAATCGTGACTGTAATAATAAAGGTACGGAAGCCTTTTTCAGGGATTTTCTTTACAAAATAAATACCGGCTACGGCGCCGGTAATCATAAAGGGAATGGTGAGGGCATTGAGGGCAACGGTTGTAACGGTGATATTATCCCATACGAATAATTGAAGAGGAAGTTTGAGGTAATTGACTACAAGGAAAAACCAGGCGCTTGTCCCTACGAAACTATACTTAGGCAAACGCACGGAAAGAAGGTAGACCGACATAACCGGGCCGGCGGCATTCCCTATCATCGTAGTAAAACCACCTATTAATCCCAACAAAGGCGCATACCACCAGGCTGTAAACATTTTATTGCCGCTTCCTTCCTTTTTCGTCCCCAGCATGACGGCTAAACCTAAAAAAATACAAATACCCATTAACCGGCGGAATTCATCGGCAGGGATCAGTTTATCGATGGCGATCGCTACAAAAAAACCTACAATAGCAGCCGGAAGAAGTTTGACAACATATTGCCACTTCGCTACACGGCGATAGTAAAAAACGGCAATTAAATCGGAAAAACACAGCATGGGAAGAATCAGGCCGGTAGATGGTTTCGCTCCGAAATTGACGGCCATGAGCGGGATTGCCAGCATTGTAATTCCCTGAACACCGGTTTTGGACATGCCAATGAGCAAGGCACAAACAAAAAGGAGTGTCCAGTCATACGGTGTATGCATCCAAAGAGAGAAATCGGGCATCGGTAACTTTTTAAATCAGGCACAAAAATAACAGATAAAGAGGTACGGCAGGATGTTTTGCCGGGAAAATCCGTATATCAACGGCTTGTTATAAGAAAAGGAAACACGTTTCTGCCTCTCCGGTATGAATGCTACAGCCGGCAAACGGAATGAATTGAGCAAATGAAGGAACTAATTTATGTATGTACCGGGTTCACCCGGTTTTAATCAACATGATTTTGCGACGTCCTGCGGCGTTAATTATTTTGTTGCGATTGGGTTGATAAACGGCCCGGATGCCGCGCAGAAATGAACAATTTCCGCACAGAAACGGCCTGTTTCCGCACAGAAACGACCGGATGCTGCGCAGAAATGGCCCGTTTCCGCACAGAAACACCCGGTTTCCGCGCAGAAATGACCGATTTCTGCACAGAAATGCCCGGATGCCGCGCAGAAATAGCCCGTTTCCGCACAGAAACGCCCGGATGCTGCACAGAAACGGCCCGTTTCTGCGCAGAAACAGCTTATTTCCGTCCGGTCATTGCCGGCGGGAAAGGGCAGGCAAGGCAGATTTGATTAAAATCGTAAGAAATTAAAATGCGTTTGCCCTGCGCCTATACGAAAGCGATATATAAATGACAATATTTACTATAAGCCGTTGATGTTTTTGATTTATTAACTATATGGAAGGAAGAAAATAATTATTTTTGTCTTAATGTTGAATGCAACCACTTTCTACGCTTACTTTAAATAGTTTCATACAAGAAAGGTGTTGTTTGTTGAGGGTGATGGTTTCTAGCGATAATTCTAATTTAACAAAAGCACTAATATGATACAAAAAGAACCTATTACCGTTATTGATGTACAGATTAGGCTACCGGCCCGGTAGTTTTAGTAAGTCCGACTTTTTTTTTCAATATATTTTTTTTAGTTTTAATTTTATAATACTATTTCAGTATGGTGAAAAATTATCTCTTTATTTTGTTCCTGGGAGCGCTATCATTGCTTGCCCGGGATGTGTTCGCAGTAACGGCTGTCCCGTGGCCGGTTGAGAAAACTCAGCCCGACGGGACGGTCATTTCCGTGTATTTGCGTGGCGACGAGCAAATTCACTGGATGGAAAGCTTGGATGGTTATACATTAATGTATGACAATCAGAAGTACGTAGTGTATGCCAAACAGGATGAAAGGGGACATATGGTTCCTTCCGGCGTCCGGTATGGCGGCGTGGGGGTACGCTCTGCCTCTGCCAAGGGGTTGCGGTACAGCAAAGACCAGGTGGCAGCCCTGAAACAAATCTGGGAAGTAACTGCCGGTCCGGACAGCCAAAGGAGTTCGGGGCAACAGCATGCCGGTTCCACTGTCGGAGAACGGAAGGCGCTTTGCGTCTTGGTGGGATTTTCCGACAGGCCGTTCGGAAAGGATAAAGGGGATTTCGAGACACTTTTTAACCAGTTGGATCTTTACCCGAGCGACGAGTCGGTCAAAGGCAGCGTTCGTGATTTCTTCCGTGAAAACTCTTACGGGCAATTAGACTTCACCGTAACGTTGGTAGGGCCTTACATAGCGCCCAATCCTACCGGGTATTATGCAGATGACAGTCACTACAGGGAGTTTGCTGCTTTTGCCGCAAATGCTGCAGACGCCGATGTGGATTACACTGATTTTGCAGATGAAGGGGTATTGGAGACTTTCCATATTATTTTTGCAGGATATGGCGATGAAGCCGTGGGCAACGGACAGCAGATATGGTCGCACAAATGGCAACTGGCTTCGCCCATCTTGCTGGACGGGGTGAGAATTTCCGTGTATTCCTGTTCTCCGGAATTACGAGGGAGCAGCGGCACGAATATTACCCACATAGGGGTGGTTTGCCACGAGTTAAGCCATGTTTTTGGCGCTCCCGATTATTATGATACAACCTATTCGGGTTTCCCCGGTTCGGGCAATTGGGATTTGATGGCAGGTGGTAGCTGGAACGACGGCGGACGCCAGCCGGCCCACATTAATATCTTCCAGAAGATACTCTACGAATGGGTCACTCCCGAAGCGCTGACGGCGCAGAAGACGGTTACGGATATGCCGCCCTCCGCTCAGAGTCCGGTGGCTTATACAATCCAGGTTAACGACAACGGCGAGCTATACGTACTCGACAACAGGCAACCGGTAGGCTTCGACGCCTCCCTGCCCGGGCAGGGCCTTCTGATATGGCATGTCCATCCGGCAGCCCTCGGAGGATCGGGAAGCAATTCGGGGCATCCGCAACAGTTGTATCCCGTGGTGGCTTCGTCAACGACAGCCATCCCGAACGCCAGTCCTGCCTCGTACGGTTCGGTGGACTCTCCGGGTACACCTTTCCCCGGTACTTCGGGAAAAACGAGTTTTAGCAGTACTACCACACCGGCCATGTTTACATGGACAGGGCTCCAGCCGGTGGCTAAGCCTGTGACCGAAATTGCGGAAGCTCCAGACGGGATTATCTCGTTTAAGTTCTTGGACGGCCCCACCGATCCGGTTACCAATCTTAGCGCTACCGTAACGGGCAACGACGTGAAGCTCGACTGGACGCCTCCCGCCCGCAACGATATCCAGGGATATAAGATATTCAGAAACGGAACGCTTCAGTTCAGCACGAACAATAAAGACATGGTTACCTACACGCAAATCAGCGTTCCTAAAGGCAACTATGACTATTGCGTATCCGTGGTTTACGGGGTGACCGAATCGGCCGGTACCTGTATTCCGGTTGCCGTTACAACGGGTAGCGACGACGTTTACCTGCCTGTTTCCGATCTCCAGGCTGCAGCCGGCATCAACAACGTTAGCCTGAGCTGGACGGCTCCCTTTACCGGAGGCTGGACGGGGCTTGCCGGAAATCCTACTAACGCTTACAGGTTTAATTTCATATGGGATTTCTTTGCAGGAACCCTTTGGAACCCTTCCGACCTGAAGGGGCTGAACGGATACGAGATCAGTAAAATAAAGTTTGTTCCGATAGAAAAAATTAGCGACGGCGCTACGTATGCGGTGGCGATTTATGAAGTCCCGGCCAGCGGAGATCCCGTACAGCTTTATACCCAAACGATCAGCGACCCGTTGAATTATTCGGGAAATACAGGAACCTATAATGAAGTAATACTGGACAACCCGGTTACCCTTGATGCTACGAAAGGCGTAATCGTGGGTATACAGGTTCATACCGAAGGAGGAGACTGCTTTCCCGTCTCTCAGGGAGAGTCTTATCCGGGACGGAATGTCTTCTACGACGTAGACGGATGGTATCCTCTGGAGGAGATAGGCATTCCTTTAGGCCTAAACTACTGTTTGCAGGTTTACCTTGACGGAGCCGGCGGATCACCCGTATTGCCGGATCCGAATATTCCTGCGAATAATTCTTTCCTGAAGAAAAATGGCAGCAAGAAGCTGAAAGCCGGCGCACAAACCGCAAATACCGGTTTCAGCCAGGCTCCTTCTACTGTTGCGACGTATCGTATATACCGCGATGGCGTGGAGGTAGGCACATCTGCTACAACTTCCTACACGGACGAAGGCCTGACTCCTTCTACCGCTTACGCTTATTGCGTGACTACGGAATATGCCGATGGCGGTTTGTCTGAAGGCGTCTGCATAGAAACAACGACGGATACTCCCTACAAGCCGGTAACCAACCTCACGGCAGAGGTATATCTGGATGAAGTGACACTCGCCTGGGAGCCCCAACTCACTTATACAACTATATTTGAAGAAAGCTTTGAAAGCGGGATCCCTGCCACTTGGAGCAATGTAGATGCGGATAACGACGGCTATAAATGGGACATATCCTCTGTGGCTGAAGCTCAGGAGGGCAGCCGCGCGGTTTATTCGGCTTCCTATGTCAATTATGTCGGTGCATTGACTCCCGACAACTGGCTGGTTACTCCGTCCATCACCCTGACCGACGACAACAAGCTGGTTTATTACGTGAGCGCCCAGGATGCAAGTTGGGCGGCGGAACATTACGGGGTGTATATTTCTACTTCCAATACGGTTCCCGGAACGTTTGAACTGCTGACGGAAGAAACCATGACAGCCTCTCCGGGCAAACCGGTTACCAATCCCGCTCAGGGAGCTTTCCGTTCCAGCGGGCCGCAATATGCTCAAGGGACATGGTATGAGCGGACGATAGACCTGAGCGCCTACAGCGGACAGACTGTCTACCTCGCCTTCCGCCATTTCGACTGTACCGATGCGTTCAACCTGAACCTCGATAACGTGAAGGTAGTGAAAGTCGTCAGCGCAGGCGACCTTACCTATAATATATATGAAGGCGGCCAACCGGTAGCCAGCGGCCTGAACACTCCGCAACACACCCTGAGCGGTGTGGAAGTAGGCACGCATAACTATTGCGTAACGGCTGTTTACGGCGGCGTGAACGAAAGCGAAGCCGTATGCGTGGACGCTACGGTGGAAAGCCCCTATAGACCGGTTGCCAACCTCAAGGCGCAGGTAGTGGCAGACGAGGTAACACTTACCTGGAGGCCGCAATACCTCACTTATACAACTGTATTTGAAGAAAGCTTTGAAAGCGGGATTCCTGCCGGCTGGAAAAATGTAGACGCGGATAACGACGGCTATAAATGGGATTATCTGCCCGGATTGCTACCTGCCCAGGATGGCAACCAGATGGTTTTTTCGCTTTCCTTCGATGCCTTGGATACCGGGGAGGGACTGACGCCCGACAACTGGTTAGTTACGCCGGCCATCACCCTTACCGAAGGTAATATACTACGCTATTACGTGAACAACGGTGCTTCATATCCGGAACATTATGGCGTGTATATTTCTACCTCCGATGACGTACCCGGCACATTTGAGCCGCTGTGGGAACAAACCCTGGCTTCTCCTCCGGCCCAATCGGTAGAAAAGCCTGCTTTGAAAACCCTCAAACCCGGCTCCCCCCAGTATGCGCAGGGAGAATGGGAAGAACGGACGATAGACCTGAGCGCCTACAGCGGGCAAACGGTCTACCTCGCTTTCCGTCATTTCGACTGTGAAGACCAGTTATTACTGATGCTGGATAACGTGAAGGTAGTGAAAGGCGTCAGCGCAGGCGACCTTACCTACAACGTCTATGAAGGAGATACGCAGATAGCCGCCAGCCTGGCTTCGCCGGAATATAGCCTGACGGGCGTGGAAGCAGGGACGCATAACTACTGCGTAACGGCTGTTTACGACGGCGTGAACGAAAGCGAACCGGCATGCGTAGACGCTACCGTGGTTTCCTTAGGCAACCTGTATCGCCCTGTGACCAACCTCGATGTAACCGTGACGGGACCCTTGCAGAGCACCCTGACCTGGAAGGCTCCGGTATATGCCCGGAAACTAAGGCGTCATACCTACGATAGCGGAACTTATGCCGGGGTTTCATTAAATGGGACGAACATCGATGCCAGTGTAGCGGCTCGCTGGACTCCGGAAGAACTGGGCGACCTTGACGGACTGATGCTCTCCAAGATACGCTTTGTTCCCCTGGCGGCGAAGTCTACCGTTACGTATTCTGTCCGTGTATGGGTAGGAGGCGGCAATCCGTCCAGCGGGGTTTATGATCCCGGTCAATTGGTGGTTGATCAGCTTATCCCGGAACATACGGCAGGAGAATGGAATGAGATTGCATTGGATGTGCCTGTGCCGGTTGATCCTACAAAGGAAATCTGGATTGGCCTCCGCTTAGAATTACCGTCAGGCGGCAACGCCGTTTCTCGCCAGGCTGGGAATACGCTCAACGGCAAAGGAAACCTCGTCTATTTGAACGGAGCATGGGCGTCACTTACGGATTTAGCGCCCACCCTCACCGGTAACTGGATTATTGATGGTATCGTGGGCTATCACCAGGGATTGGATCCTTCTATTGCTTTGCCTGCGTTGAAGAATGAAGACAGCCATACATCGGGCGCAACGCTCTCCGCATCGGAAGGCGGAACAGCCGAAGCCTTTGTAGAACTGGCTCCTCCTGCTGTGCCGGCTGTTGCCAAATATCTCATCACCCGCGACGGAGAAGATATTGGCGAAGCAACCACGACTACATTCACAGACGAAGCGATGACGGTAGCAGCTACTCATATTTATGACGTACAGGTAGTGTATGACGACGAAGGCGTGTCTGGGTCTACCTATAAAGAACTGGTGAAGACCGACGACGAGATAGTGGCCGGCGTAAAAGCATGGCTGGATGAAAAAGAAACCTATACGGTTAATCAGGCAGTGGCCAACACAGGCATTCAGGTAACGGGCTGGTTGGAACGGCACATCAACAACCTGCTCCTTTCCTCCGGAGTTACCATCTCGGTTGACGACATTACTCTTGATGCATTTACAGCAGCTGTAGCAGGCACAGAAGCTGCGCCGGCTGGAACCAACGGCAGCTTTGCTTTCACCGTATCCTTTGCGCTGAACGGCGCATCCGAAACGACGGGTAGCCTGAACGGCACGATTACCCCAATTACCTATACGCCGCCTGTTTCGGAAGAAATCTTCTATACGCTGAACATTCCGAATGCAGAAGGGCTTATCATGAACTTGGGAGCGGGGGCGCACGCAGTGAGCGAAAACACTTTCGTGACGCTTACTTTCCAGGCAGCCGAAGGATATTCGATAGCAGGTATACACGTCTATGCCAATGGCGTAGAGCAGACGCTTGAGGTCAATGGCGAAGGGCTTTATGAACTTGCATTAGGATACTTGAGCGGAGATATCACCATCACGGTAGACGGTATAGCAGAGTCTGGTTCCGTAGGTATCATGGCTTCGCCTGAAAACGGAGTGTTGAGCGTTGTGAAAGCCGATGGTGGCCTGCATGTATACGGGCTTAAACCCGGCACAGAGTTCCGCATCTACAATGTTTCGGGTATACTTGTTTATCAGGGAAAAGCCATTGAAACGGAACAGTTTATACCATTACGTGATCGCGGATTCTATATCATTGTTTCTAATGGTTCGAGCGTGAAAGCAGCGCTATGACCTGTTGAATAGATTTGGTATACATTAAAAAGAACGGTTGGAACGGAGAACACTCTTCGTTCCAACTTTTTTACCCCACATTGCCGCAATAATAGTAATTGGGGTAGCGGGGTGTTTCTTTAAAACAGCACCAACCCGCCGGCAAGCAGATTGCGGAACGCTTTAGCAGTACCCCTATAACCACCATTCTTAGCGAAGATATGAGCTATTGCTACACATTTATCGAAATTGATTGACTGGAAATTAAGGGATGAGTATCCTTTGAGGATTTTCCGGCATTTCCTCTTGTAGTTTGTAATATGCCTCAAAATTACAGCCTTGCTTGGCTTTCTCCCTTTCGATAACCACCTCCAGGAAATTTTCAACAAGGTCCAGATTATTGTTACATACCGCCGGGGTTTTAATTTCAGTCGCTTCTTCTTGTGGTTTGGAAAAATAAAATAGAGCCACCTGTTTAGCCGACAGCTCCGGGTATTCTTTGATTAATGACTGGTAGAAACCCTTAAAGTCATCCAGTATCTGATTATTTTCAGCATATGATACTGCATAACTTGTAAACCGTTCTTTGTCATTATTCCAATGACGGTCAATGTTGGGGTTTCCCTTTAATAAGTGTTTTACTGATTTGTAATACCTCTGCTTATTTTCACTGATCCTTAAAACGAGAGCATCGTCTCGAATAATAAATTTCAACTTAACCATAACAGATCTCCTTTTTATTTTCTAAGAATAGAAATTTGGAGGGTCAAAGGTTTCTTTTCAATGTACACTTTTTGCACACCCGGTAGGTCGAACCTGATTTTTCAATTTTTCGGTTTAACCATTTACTGAAAATTAAGACTTTTTAGTGTCCGCTGTGTATCAATTAGTTATAGCGTGTTTTTGAGGATTTTAGTTTAACGAAAAAAGGGAAGCTAATTTCTTAACTTCCCTTCTGGGTGGAGCATATCGGACTGATTTCCTATACTGTTTTTCAATAGATTATACATTTTGTTACCTGCATTTTACCTGCAAATCAGAGGTTTTACCTACAAATCGTTTTAGCTATGATTTGATGAATTCAATCGTATGAGTATTTTTTAAAATCAATAGACAGCATTTCACGGTACACATCAAACCAAGTGTTCCCGATAGTACTTAAAGAGACTGTCCCATTCTCATGCCGATACTGTGCAATACATTTGTTTTTGTATTTTTTAACTTTCAAAACACCAAGTCCATGTGCTGGGTGTTTTATGAACATAGGAAAAGTGTCCTTAATCAAATTCTCATCCATTATTTAATATTTCCAAATTACTGTCTCCAAAAACAAGTTCAAGCACTTTATCTTTCAGTTCTTCTTTCAGTTCAATAGTAAGCTGCGTTTTAATTCCTTCATTTTTAGTTTGTTTAGATTCTATATACTTTTTAGGATATGTGTAAATATCTATCTCGCGCAACCGGAGATTTTCTGCTATTTTAGAAAGATCACTAACACTTAAAGATTGTTTCCCATTAGAGATTTTATTCCATTTTGGTTCAGGCATACCAATTTTTTCAGAAAAACCTGTCTTTGTCAACTTATTGTCATTCATTATTTTAATCAGATTTTCAACGACAAAATGAATCGATCTCTCTTTGTTCTGTTTCATAAATTTAATTTATTCATTGATTATCAAACGCTTAATCACTTTTTAGAAGATATATTTCGATTTTAGAATAAAAAATCTTCTATTGTCGAAATATTATTTTTATATTTGCATCATTCAATTTTATATTGCGCGTTGAAATTGCGTAAAGCATATTGATTATTAAAACAAAAACTTGAAAAACAAACAAAAATGACATTTAGAGACTACATCAACTCACTTCCTAATCTCAAAGAAAAGGAATTGAAAAAGATTGCAGAGGTTACCTGTTCGCACATAACCACTGTATATCGCTGGATGAATGGAACTGTTGATCCACCCAAGGTCAAGCAGAAGATTATTGCGGATGTTACGGGTTTGCCTATTGAAGATTTATTCCCCCATAAAGAAAGGAATAACTGAAGAATCATGTACCAACTAAAAGAAACAGAGTTCTATAATACGCCGAATGGGGATGTTATGATCAAAACAGATCAGGAGCCATTGCGGATATTGGAAGAAACCGGGGATGAAAACCGGGCCTTTATTTCTTCTTTCATTTCTTATATTTCTACCTTTTACACGGAGGCGTGGAATACGCTCTGTTTACTTTATTCTAAAAAAGAGCCTAATCGGTTGAATTACGAATATTGGATTACAAGCCGTTTCATAAGGTGTAATTTTGGCGAATATGACGCTAACGCTCCTGATATAGATATATATGGCAGGTTTCACTTTGAAGAGGTGAAATGCCCGTTAAGGGGTGAGTGCCCTTATGAAAATATAATATGTAAGCCTGCGTTTAACTCTTCTTTATCTTTCCGCGAAACAAATGTTTTACGTTTGGTTATTCAGCGATATAAGGTGGAAGAGATAGCTTCAAATCTTCATATAAGTCCTCATACGGTAAGAAACCATATCCGGAATATCCATATTAAAAGCAAAACTCAAAGTATAGCCGATTTGGTTGATTATTGGCATACGCATAATTTAAAATAGGAAACAATAGTTGCGACACTAAAAAACAAAACATTATGGCACACCCACAAGTAGTCATTCATAAGTTGACAAGAACGATCTTCCCGGAGGAGTTGCAGATCACTTTTGCATCCTCCGGGAAAAAAGTAAGGCTGTTTACTACGGTTATGTTTACGATGCCGATGCTCGACGATCTGGAGCAATCAAAGATCGTGCAGGTAGAAGGCTCTTCCTATTCCGACGGGATGGGATGGATTGCGATGAGCCAGCGATTCGGTTATTCGGATGAGAAATTTACGAATGTATTGTTCGCTATCATTGATAAATTCGACTTGAATAACCCGTCACGAAATATATGATATATGGAATCTCAATGGGATAAACTGTGTGAAAGTCCGGCTAACGATGACTCTTCGCGGGGCAAACGACTCCTTGAACAATGCAAAAAGAGGGATAGCAGCCGGAAACTGATTCCTGTAAAATTAGATAGCAAAACCGTATTTCTTGTTCCTGATGGGACGGATATTGAGAAATGGCGGAAAAAGAAAGTTGCTGCGTTGGACAAATCGAAGGATATTGATTAATGAAAGTACTTGCTAAAATACAAGAGATGTACACTGATGGGATCATGTTCCTTTATATTGACTTGTTCTGTGGCGCCGGCGGAACTTCGACCGGCGTAGAAAAAACACGGTTACGAAACATGAAAATAGCCAAAGTGATAGTCTGCGTTAATCATGATAAAAATGCCATAGCCAGTCATGCAGCTAATCATCCGGGAGCAAAACATTATACTGAAGATGTCCGGACGCTTGATTTAACGGAATTAGTTGGTTATATAGCTTTGATGCGTCAAATTTATAAAAATGCTAAAATTGTACTATGGATATCAGCCGAATGCACGTCCCATAGCAATGCCAAAGGCGGAACGTCCAGGGATGCCGACAGTCGTTCCCTGCCGGAAGAAATGTACAGGTATATTAAAGCCATCAACCCGGATATCATTCAGGTTGAAAATGTAAAGGAATTCCTTGATTGGGGGCCGCTCATTATAAAGGTTGTCCGGGATAAAAAAACGAAAGAAGAACTGTATTGTCCGCTTGATATTAAAAAAGAAAAGAAAAAGAGAGGGCAAAAGCAGGTGATTTATATTCGCCCGACATGGATGCCAGACCCCAGTTTCAAAAAAACATATTATAACCGGTGGGTAAACGAAATCAAAAGCTACGGATATCACTATGATTATAGAGTTCTTGATGCTGCCAATTATGGAGCGTACACAAGCCGGAAGAGATATTTCGGAATATTTGCCCGTGAAAAGAAATACATCGTATTTCCCAATCCTACCCATTCCAAAGACGGAAAAAATCTTCTTAAATGGAAAGCGGTTAAAGAAGTCCTGGACTTTACCGAGACGGGAGAATCTATTTTTGCAAGAAAAAAAGATTTGTCGGAGAATACGCTCAAACGGATTTATTCCGGATTGATTAAGTTCGTAGCCGGAGGCAAAGAGAATTTCCTTATAAAGTGGAATTCCATGCATAAAAATGGGAGCTATTCCGCCCCATCGGTAGATGAACCGGCTCCGACTGTTACCTGTCAGAATCGGTTAGGAGTTGCGAATATAAAGTTCATTCAGCAACGCAATAGCGGGAATCCCGATTCAAAAATAATAAGTATTGAGCAGCCGGCAAGAACAATTACAGCCACAGGAGGAAATCAGGAACTGGTGCAATGCCGGTTCCTGTCAAAATATTACTCAGGGCATCCTGAAAGTAAGAATATCAGTATCAACGGTCCGGCACATACGATTAAATGCAAAGACAATCATTCATTGCTCAGCTGTTCTTTTCTCGCTGCATACTATGGCAATGGCGCCAATGTTACAAATGTGGAACAGCCGGCTCCTGTAATCAGGACAAAAGATACCTGCCAACTTGTTTGCCCACGCTTCATTATGAATAACTATTCCGGAGGCGGGCAAACGTCCGACCTGAATAATCCTTCTCCTACAATTAAAACCAATCCGAATCAGAATATAGTCTATTTCCAGATGATCGACCAGCAATATGGCCAATCCAAACCGGCAAGCATAGAAAATCCGATCGGCGCCGTTACAAAAAATCCGAAATTCAACCTGATAGAGGCGAAATGGATCATGAACAGTAATTTTAATAGTGTGGGACACTCCATTGATGATCCTGCCCCAACTTTATGTGCCGGACGGAGACATCACTACCTGATGAATCCGCAATACCAATCTGCTGGTTCCGATATAAATAATCCATGCTTTACGCTTATTGCCCGGATGGATAAAAAACCGCCGCTCCTTGTCTCAACCATTGAAGGAGCTGCTGTCATTTTGATTTATGAGAATGATTCCCCGATGACCAGGAAAATCAAAGAATTCATGGCTATGTATGGGATCGTTGACATCCTTATGCGCATGCTGCTTATTCCTGAACTTAAATCCATTATGGGATTCCCTAAAAACTACAAACTTATAGGAACCCAGACTGATCAGAAAAAATTCATAGGGAATGCGGTTGAAGTAAATATGGCAATGGCTATGTGCAGAGCAATCGGAGAGGTAGAACTGGAAGAATTAATGAAAGCTACCTAATGAGAACCCCAATTACATATTACGGAGGCAAACAGCGGATAGCTCCGGAGATCATCTCCATGATGCCGGCACACAAGATATATGTCGAACCCTTTTTCGGTGGTGGCGCTGTGTTCTTCCGGAAGTCGAAAGCCGGGATCGAAGTAATAAATGATCATAATAATGACCTGATTAACTTTTATTCCTGCGTACAAAACCGCTTTGATGAGCTTCAGGAACTTATCCGGCAAACACTGCATTCGGAAACGATGTACTATTATGCGAAAGATGTTTGGAACGGACGTACAGAAGCAACCGATATCGAAAAAGCATGGGCGGTATGGCTGATTACGAATGGATCATACGCCGGGTCAATGCACGGCGGTTGGAAATGGTGCAACGGAACTACCGGTGGGCATACCGCTACCTTCATAAAAGGTAAGCGGTCGGAATTTGCCGAACAACTCCATCGGCGGCTTGATAACGTACAGATTTCCTGTCGGGATGCCCTCCGGGTAATCACGGATCGCGACTCTCCTGGCACATTCTTCTATTTAGACCCGCCTTATCCCGGATGTGTTCAACAGCATTATGCCGGATACACACTTGAGAACCTGGAAGAGTTGCTTCAACTTCTGCAAACCATAGAAGGTAAATTCATTCTATCGAATTACTGGTGTGATTTACTCAAGGACTATATAAAAGAAAATAATTGGAACTACCGGGAAATCGAAGTTGATTTGCGAATAACAAATCTGGGGCGTGGTACCCGAAAAAAGGAAACGCAATATCGAACGGAAGTTCTAATCTATAATTACTCAATACAGAATGGACTGTTTAACAACTTAATATAAAATTAATGGAAACAACAAAAATCAAATCAGCGTCGGTGAAGGTCATGCTAAGTTGTGACTATTCGCATTTTGAGGCATCAATGTCTCTTGAAAATGAAAATGGATTGTCTATAAATGAAATAGACGAAGCCCGGAAAAACTGCCAGCGTCTGGCGGATAAGGCGGTAGGGCAATACAGGAAAGCAAAGGAAATGGCCTCGTTACGGATGGATGGCGCATACAGGATGTCGAATTTCGAGGAACAGTGTAAACGTATCCTGAAGAAGCCGGAAGGCGAACGGACTATTAACGAAATTGCCATGCTAAAGCAGTATGAAGATGAAAATTGGCAGGCTCAATTCGATTACGTTTACGACTATGAAGACGATGGAGAGTATAGATTTTAACAGGATAAAGAAAATGTGAAATTATGAAAAAATTCAAATGTACAGTTACTCGAACTGATGAGTATATTATTGAAATTGATGAAAATATCATCAACGACGAATGGATGAGACATTTCCGGAGCTATATGTATTCTTTTTACACGCTGGAAGAGCATGCCAAACATTTAGCACAATTCCAAGCGAGAATAGGAGATTATGACTTTATTGAAGGATATGGGCATGTTAAACGGAATGGAAAATTACTATTCAGTGGCGAAGATTATGATAGTCAAGGAAGACTATTGCCAGAAGACCAACGCCGCGAACCGGGCAAAGGAATAAATATCGTAAAGGTAAATGAAGACAATGACTGCGAGGTGGAAGTAGAAGAAATCAAAGATTAACATGCCATGAAAATAATAAAAAACTTGAATAAAAACAGTGTTAAAAAAAAGCAGGAATTCCCGCTTTTTAAATATTGAGAAGGGAGAGGGTTTATACGTTTCTCGTCAGAAATCAGGTAGTATCTGCACCTTGTGAAGAAAATATTAATCAATTAAATATAAGCAAGTTATGAATTTTATAGAAATCAATGGGAAAAAGGTCTGTTAAATAATTTAGGAACAATGGAAATAAAAGGATGTAAGACACTGGCACGCATAAACGATGTTGCCATACAGTTAGTAGAAAACAACGGTGAAAAATGGGTGCCGGTAAAACCCATTTGCGATGCCCTTGGAGTGGATTTTTCTGCCCAAAGACAACGCATAGAAAGGGACAAACTTTTAAGTTCAACTGTGGGTATGATAACCACAGTTGCCGCCGACGAAAAAGAGCGTGAAATGTTTTGCATTTCCTTCAAATTCGTATTTGGATGGCTGTTTACCATCGACACAGACCGGGTAAAGGAAGAAGCGCAGGAAGCGGTTGTCAAATATCAATTGCAATGCTATAATGCACTGTACGATTATTTCACCTCCCGTTCCGAATTTGTCGAACAAAAGCAGATTGAAATTGACCGGCAACTGGAAGTTGTAGAAACGGCCAAAGCCCATTTCAGTGATGCGAAAAATGTACTCTCCAAAGCAGAATCCAGGTTAAAGCAACTGCGCAATCTTACAATGGATGACTTCGACATGGAACACAGACAACTGAAAATAAATTTTGCAGAATAGAATTTATAACCCAAATTGATACAACTTTCAAAAATATTACTTATGTTTGCAGTGTTCAAGCCAAAGAACGTTTTTTCGATGTTAGTATGCGGAGCTATTTTTATAACTTCAAATACAGCTTGTTACGCTGTAACAATAAAAGGCTATCAACCCCTTGCGGTTTGCTGCGCGTCTAATGTCGGTAAATGTTCTTTGGCGAGAATGGGGGAAGATAGCCTTCTCTTTTATATATACTTTAATTTTTCTTCGCGAATGCCAAAGAACGAGAAAGATTACAGCGGCGCGAACAATAGTAACGTCGACGTAACGTCCACCCACGAAACGGGTCACAATCCCCAAAAACGTAAGCGCACGACACGAGTGTCCTGCCAGGAAGCGAGACCTGAAATTCAGGTCATTCACCA
>JAISXD010000061.1 GCA_031270665.1 Tannerellaceae bacterium
GGATGCAGCGGAGCTACCGTGTCGATAACAAGCGTGGCTTCATTTCCTTTCAGTGTCCAGGCTTTGCGGTGATCCCAGGTCGTATCACGCCCTTCTTTATCGCTCAGGTCGTATTCGAAGCCCCGGTTCTGGATAAGTTCGGCATACAGGCCGCCGTCGGCCGCGTAGTTGATGTCTTCAAAAAACACTCCGATCAGCAGGTCGCTTATCTTTTTACTTTCGGACGCATCTATCGTCAATGTTGCTTCTACCGGTTTGAGACCGGCAAAACGTACGGGGTCTTCCTTCATGGTTTCCCTGTAAAGCTTGCTTTTGCAGGCGGCAAGCTGTTGCGCTTTGATCAGGTGGTCTATGGTCTCCCAGGGCAGTTTGTGTACAGTTCCTTCCTGAAGAGCGCCGGAAACACTGACTTTGACGCGTTGATTTCGCCGGCTTGAAACGGGGCTTCGTTCGGCTGGGGTGAACGTCTTGAAGTCTCCGGTTGTCGAGCGGAACAATTCGGATTCGCCGCCGCTTATTGTATTGATCCAGCTCACAACGTATCTTTCCCCGTTCTCTTCCGAAACTTCTATCGCCATACAGTTGCCTTCGGATACGACTTGCGGGTACGATTGCCGGTTCCAGTTCACCAGATCGGCAGACACGGCATGCGCCAGCACGCCCTCTTTTTCGTTCAGTGTCCAGACGCAATGCCAAAGCCGGCCGTTACCTTTATATAATAGAGGAGCAAGCATTCGCTTCTCCTGCCCCCAGGCGCCATAGTCCGATCGGAGGAAACTATGTTCAGGCCCGATCGCGTGCCAGTTTTGGCTATCCCGGCTCCAGGCAAAGTGTAGCCCGTTGTGATCACGGTTCTTCCCTGTAGCGTATGCAAAAAGGTAGGCCGAATCAGGCTCATTGTATATCGCGCGAAGCGCGGAACAGGCCGGAGTAGGAGTGAAGGACAGCATCAGGAACAGGCTGACAAGTAAGAGGGTTTCCTTTTTCATAATAATGGGGTTTTAAAAGATATTAGTGTATATTGTACACGCAAAGATAGGAATTTATTCTAAAACTTGCGCGAGTCGTTTATTTGTTGTTGCTTAAACTTATATTGGAATTATAATACGCGGAGAAGAAGGAGGTGGGAGTTACCTTCTTTTTTTGTTTACGCCTGCAAAAGAGCCAAATCGTTGGGCACAAACTGATTTCCTGTGGGCACAGAATCCAATCCGTGCTCAGCAGATTTTTTTCATGTCCCGCCAGATTGGGAAAAACAGAACCTAACAGTTAAACACAGAGGCAGAGAGTTCATGGAGGAACACAGAGGAAAAAATTACAAAGAGTACAAAGATTCATCGAAGATAACAGAGGCCCTCATTCCTGCTTTGCATGTCTCTGTGTTCCTCTGTTTTCTGCATAAAAAGTCTGTTCCTCTGTGTTTAATCCCATTATAACCTAATGCGTCCCGGTAGATTTCGCTCTTTTTTTCTAAAATTTGATAGCTATAATTTCAATATACATTAACAGAAATCCATGTTTTATTAGTGCACATATATGCGTATATGCCCGCATGTGCACATACCACTATAGCTCAAAAGAGAATTAATGCAAAAAAAAGAAGACGAAAAGAGGATGCTCATTAAACGTTCGTTTAATGACACAAAGATATTTTCTTTGTTCGAATCCTGCAAGCTTTTATGGAAAATAATTTTTATACTCACTTGTATATCCCATAAACAGGGCGTTTCAAGCAAGTCGCTTATTCTAAAAAAAGGCCTTTTCCAAACTCGAAACAGAGGCCTGATCTGTCCCCAAAAAGCTGCTCATTAAACGAACGTTTAATGAATCATTTTTCTAGTTACAGGTTCATTTCAGGCGTTTGTCGTGTGGGGTTTCAAGTGTAATGACTCCTTTTTGAGGAGGGGAATATATAGTGGTTTATAATTTTAAAAATGGTTGTTTATGAATAGCTCATAAGAATAATGAACGCTGTGATTTTATCTGGGAACAGGTTTAATACATAATCAATTGATTAAGTTATTGATTGATAGCAAATATGCATTGACGAAAGAAAGGTGCCGAAAAAGTATCTTTTATCATATCAGGGTAAATGCAGATATGCCAGACCGTAATAATCATTATGACGAAGACAATATGCTTTTCCCTTCCTTTTAACTCTAAAATAAAAATATGAGTTACGGAATAATATAAACCATTTTATCTAATTAAACATAAAAAACAATGAAATCAGATTCATTTAGAAACAATCGGAAAGCGCTTGTCGCTTTATTGCTTTGTATATTTTTTATTGCAGGACATCCTTTTACTGGAATGGCCAGCAATGGAGCAGGAATAAAAACAGTTCAACAGCAAATTAAAGTCTCAGGTGTAGTAAAAGACGCAACGGGGCCAGTCATAGGTGCTAGTATCGTAGAAAAAGATAATGCTACTAATGGTACTATTACTGATCTGGATGGTCATTTTTCTCTCTCGGTAGAATCAGGTGCAACGCTTGTCATTACTTATATAGGATATAAAACACAGGAAGTGCAGGCTATAGCTGGAAAAACCATTTCTGTCGTCCTGCAAGAGAATGCTCAGGCATTGGACGATGTAGTGGTAGTGGGATACGGTACTCAGAAAAAAGTATCGGTAACAGGTTCATTGGCTACTACACAAGGTAGTGATATTGCAAAAGTTCCGGCTATTAATATTACAAATACACTGGCTGGGCGCTTGCCCGGATTGATTTCTTATAACAGAAGCGGCGAACCTGGATATGACGATGCAAAATTGTTGATTCGTGGAGCCAGTACAATAGGCGATTCATCGCCGCTTGTGGTTGTTGATGGAGTGGCCGACCGTGCCGGAAGTTTAGGGCGAATAGACCCAAATGACATTGAAAGTATTACTATTTTAAAAGATGCTTCCGCAGCAATATACGGTTCGCGTGCTGCCAATGGTGTAATTTTGGTTACTACGAAGAGAAGTAAAACTGATAAAGTGACAGTTAATTACAATGGAAACATTGGATTTAGTTCTCCTACTATTTTACCAGAGATGTGTAGTTCGTGGCAATATGCGGAACTTCGCAATGAAATAACGCCGGGCTCTTATTCACAAGAAGCAATTCAGAAGTTCAGGGATGGAAGTGATCCCCTAAATTATCCGAATGTAGATGCTTTTGATTCGCTTTTAAAGCAGGCGCTCCAAACACAGCATAATGTATCGATTTCGAGTGGTGGTAAGTATGTTAGTTTCTATGCATCATTAGGATATAGATATCAGGATAACTATTATAAAAACAGTGCTAGTGATTATAGCCAGTATAATTTCAGATCTAATGTTGATTTTACGCCTCACAAAGATGTCGTAGTTGGTTTGAATGTTGCATTCCGCCAGGAAGATCGTAATGCACCGGTGTATGGATCTGAGGATATATGGCGTTATCTGATTAAACATAATCCCATGGTTAATATTTGGTTTCCGGGAACTAATTATGGGAATGTATCTTCCAAACAGGACAACTTTTCACCAGCTACAGGCTTGGATAGGACAATGGGATATCAACAGGACAGACAATCTTATTTGAATACGGACTTAACATTCCATTGGGATTTACCATGGATTACCGAAGGTCTGTCTGTTGACGCAGGATTATATATAGATCGCCAGGATGTGTTTTATAAGAAATTTGAAAAGAAATATTATTTATATGAAAAAAGTGGGGATGAATATATAGCCAAAGAACAAGGTTCGAACATTCTGAACCAAAATATGCATCAAACTTTAGGTATTACAATGAATGCCCGTTTAAATTATAAGCATACATTTAATAATGCCCATAACTTGAATGTGTTTGTTGCTTATGAACAATACCAAAGCCGGTATGACTATATGCAAGGACGCCGCCAAGACTTTATATCTACTTCGATTGATGAACTGTTTGCAGGCGATATTAACAGTGCGACTAACGATGGTAAAGCTTCGGAAACAGCCAGAATGAATTATTTCGGCCGTTTGGATTATGATTATAAAAGTAAATATTTGTTTCAGTTTAACTGGCGTTATGATGGTTCAGAGAATTTCCCGAAGAGTAATCGTTTTGGTTTCTTCCCAGGCGTATCCGTAGGTTGGAGAATTTCGGAAGAAGATTTCTGGAAGAATAATATCTCTTGGATGGATTATTTTAAGATCCGCGCTTCGTGGGGCCAAATGGGTAACGATAAAGTGGATGCTTTCCAATATATGACTACTTATACATTTGATAATCCTGCTATCTTAGGTAGTGGTATTGAAAGTGGATTATGGCTACAAAGAACTGCCAATCCTAATATTACTTGGGAAGTTGCCAATACATATAATGTGGGTATTGAAGCTAAGTTCTTGAAATATTTCAATTTCGAAGCGGATTTCTTTAAGACGAAACGCAATAATATTCTTGCAACTCGTAACGCTGCGATCCCCGGATATGCGGGTTTAACTTTGCCGGATGAAAATATTGGAGAATGTTCGAACAGCGGAACGGAATTAACGCTTACTTACGCCAAACAGTTGAACAAAGACTGGAGTATTATGACAAGTGGAAATTTTACTTATAATCATAGTAAGATTGATTTTATTGATGAACCGGAAACCACTTTGGCTTGGCAGAAAAGAACCGGATTGTCTATTGGTACAGATGCGGATCGGTATTTGATGTATGAAGCTGACGGTATATTCAGAACTCAGGAAGAACTTGACGCTTATCCTCATTTGTCCGAGACGAGAATAGGTGATGTTCGCTTTAAGGATATCAGTGGTGATGGAGTAATTGATGGAGATGATAAGGTTCGTCAGGATAAGCCAGCTATACCCGGAATAATGTATGGCATTAATCTGGGAGCCAGTTATAAGAATTGGAGTTTGAGTATGTTATTTCAGGGAACTGCCCAGGTATGGCAATATACATTTATGGAAGCAGGTACTATTGGTAATTTTACTGAAGATTTTTATGATAATAGATGGACAGAAGACAATATAAGCGCTAAGTATCCGAGAACTTATAATCGTGATTCCACAGTAACCGGAGGTGGAGGTTATAGAAATTCATTCTGGTTGAATGATGCTTCATACCTACGCTTGAAGAGCATGGAGTTGGCTTATAATTTCCCTTCATATTGGTTAAAGAATACTCCTTTTTCAAATGTCCGTTTATCATTGAGTGGATATAATTTGTTTACTGTTACCGGTATTCGCAATATTGATCCTGAAACAGAGGAAAACAGTCAAGGCTGGGCTGCATGGAATACACCTCAGTCCAAAGTTTACAATTTTGGTATTAACATTACATTCTAAATCAATAATAATATGATCAGACATTGTTTTAAATATATAATGATGGGGGCATTCTCAATATCTCTATTGACTTCATGTGTCGATTTGGATAAGGCTCCGTTAACAGAAATTTCTGAAGAAAATTTGTGGATAGATCCTGCATTGGTTCAGGCTTTCGTAAACTCACGTTATAACCAGGTAGGACATGGTTGGACAGAATCTATGCAAAGTTCTGTTGTTGATGAAACAGAATTGACTTGGTTGCGTGGCTGCGAACTAACGAATTTCGCTCGTATAACTCCCAGTGATTTAGGCCGAATGAATGGCGCTTGGTGGGGATGGGACAATCGTGCATGGGATACTAAATGGAAGAATATTTCTAATTGTAATATCTTTTTTGAACGGATTGATGAAGTTCCTTTTGCCGATGAAACGTTGAAAGATCGTTTGAAAGGCGAAGTCCGGTTTATTCGTGCACTTGAGTATAATGATTTGGTAACCCGTTGGGGTGGCGTTCCTCTGATTACCAACAGTTATACTATTGATGATGATGATGAAATCAAGAATCAGGTTCGTGCCTCTTACGAGGATTGCGTGAAATTCATGGTGGATGAATTGGACGCTGCTGCCAAAGAACTTCCGGCAACTTATAGTAATAGTGATTATGGACGGGCTACAAGTGTAGCTGCGTTGGCTTTAAAGTCAAGGATATTACTTTATGCGGCAAGTGATTTAATGAATATAGGTGTAAAGATGCCGGAAGTGGGTTATACCAGTCCGAATTCCGAACGTTGGGAAAATGCCGCTCAGGCAGCAGATGATGCACTTAAAGCTGCCGTGGAAAATGGTTATAGTTTATATAACCAACTTAGTGATGATCCCGCAGCCAATTATCAGAAAATTTTCCTGGATAATACATCTGGCAATACCGAGGTGATATTTGCGAGAATGGGTACAGCCAGTAATTTAGGTGAAAATCTAACAAGTCTGGAACAGTATAACTTTTCCAATGGTTTTGGAGGATGGGGAGGCAATTGTCCACTCCAGGAGTTAATTGATGATTATGAAGTGGTTAAAAACGGGGTGGCTTCACGCTTCAATTGGAGCGATTCCGAACAAGCTGCGGATCCGTATGCCAATAGAGATCCGAGATTTTATGCCAGTATTTTGTATGATGACGCATCATGGAAAGACAGAATATTGGAAACCTATTGGAATGTAGATGCAAGTGGAGAAGAAACAGGTGGAGGAGGTCGTGATTCCAAATATGGTATCGATAGTTGGAACACATCGCCTACCGGTTATAACATGAAAAAGTTCATGGATGAAAGTTATGTCGGAAATTCCTGGAATTTTAGCGCCAAGAACTGGATTTGGTTACGTATGGCAGAACTCTATTTGAATAAAGCGGAAGCTCTATACCATACAGGAAATGAAGAGGGGGCTAAAGATGCCGTTAATGAAATTCGTGATCGTGCTCAAATGCCTCATATCACAAGTTCGGGTGAACAATTGTTAGAAGATATCAAACACGAGCGTCGCATTGAATTGGTTTTTGAAGAACATAGATATTTTGATGTACGCCGTTGGAAAGAAGGACCTAAATACTTAGGTAGAACGGTACACGCTATTGCAATTAAGAAATATCCTGATGGACACAAGACTTATGAAGTTACTCCCCTTAGAAGTGACATTGGCGGTGAACGTCTTTTTAATGATAAGATGTATTGGTTGCCCATATTAAAGTCTGAAATAGACAAAAATCCTAATCTCAAACAAAATCCGGAATATACAAATTAGTAATGTAATGTCAGTTCGATATAAGGAATAACTATATCGAACTGACGTTAATTTAATTGTTAACATGAAAAAGATTAAAGTAAGTTCTAAGAGAGGCAACCGCCTGGCTGCAGGTTTCATATATAAACCATTAAACCAATTACATCATGGGAATCTTTACTCTTAAAGGGTGGTTGACGAAGAACCGCGTCACCCTCGACAACACGGAAGACATGTATCTGATGTTGGAATCGGCCGGTAACCTGACTAAGGAACAACTGGCTCAAGTAATCTTGAAAGAGGATCCGGGCATTCGCAAGGAGAATCTGGAGCACATCATGGGTCTGGAGAACCGCGTGATCTGTGAATACGTATCTAACGGCTTCTCGGTAGACACCGGGGTAGTGCGCATCGTGGCACAGCCCAAAGGGCTTATCGAAGGCATGGTGTGGAACCCGAAGAAGAATTACATCGGCGTTTCCGTGTACCCGGGCAAGGTACTGCGCGAAGCACTGGCTAACACCGACGTGAAGATTCTGGGCGAAAAGGGCGACGCCATGTTCATCGCCGACGGAGAGGATGTCGAAACCCGCGCTACAAACGGGTCGGCCACGGCAGGAAGCGGATACACACTGCACGGGCGGCAGTTGAAGATCGAAGGCACAGACCCATCGGTAGGCCTCACCCTCACCAACCACGCCACCGGATTAGTGACGATCATCGCCCCCAAGAAGATACTCGTCAACGAGCCGTCGAAGATCGCCTTCGTGCTCCCCGACGACTTGCTCGACGGTGATTATACGGTAACCGTAACCACGCAATACGGTCATAGTGAACTGCTGAAAGAGCCGCGCACAGCCGTTAAGGACATCACGGTAGGCCGCACAATCGGGACACTGCCCGTTGAACCCAGCCTTCCCGGTGACGGAGGCGGGGGCATTTATATCGATCCCAACGCCTGAACCACTACAGGCGTAAGTGCTGCATATAGAATGGGTGAACTGCACCCCAAAAGTTGGACAAAAAAACTTTTGAGGTGCATTATTTATGAGACACAGCATTGAAGAGAAACTCCATATAGTTTCTCAAGTACGAAGCGGGAAAGCCATCCTCCGGCTATC